>JAYRDY010000049.1:0-12462 GCA_041909215.1 Cloacibacterium sp.
TTTTATTTATATGGTCATCCATTAATCAAATTTACACTTTTTCATAGTGTTATGAAAAACCATCCGTTTTTCAAACTTTTCCTCATTGACCCCGAGGCAGAGCCTCGAGGTATTCTCTTCGAATAAATATTCATTTGTGTTAATAACAAAATTACACTTTTTATTCTTCAATAAATTAAACCGTAATTAATAATCACTTAAAACATTTCAAAAAGTTAAAAAGCGAGCAAAAAAGTCAGCTCCACCTATCTAAAAACCAACAAATTAAGCAAAAATGTCTTCAATTAATAATTCCAAATGATCATTTCGGAAAATATGTCTTGATTTAAACATTTGAACAATTTTTGTGAATTTACTTTCAGAATTATAATTGATTAATATGTTAGAAGCAGGAAGGTGAAAAGACAGAAAAAAACTTCCATCTTCCAACTTCTGACCAACAAAAAATTATTAATATGAACTTAAATCAATATACCACAAAATCACAAGAAGCCATCCAAAAAGCGCAACAAATCGCAATGGAATTTGGCAATCAAAGCATTGAACCTCAACATTTACTAGAAGGAATTCTTCAAGTAGATGAAAATATTTCTGCTTTTTTGATGAAAAAATCCGAAGCAGACCTCAACCTTATCAGAGAAAGAAACCGCGAAGCTTTAGAAAAATTACCGAAAGTTTCGGGCGGAGAAATTTATCTTTCTCAAAGCGCCAACAAAGTTCTTTTAGAAGCGCCAAACATCGCCAAAAAAATGGGCGACGAATATGTAACCATAGAACATCTTTGGCTCGCTTTATTAGAAACAAACTCAGAAGTTTCTAAAGTTCTGAAAGATTTTGGAGTAACAAAAAAATCTCTAGAAATGGCCATCAACGAGCTTAGAAAAGGCAGTAAAGCAACTTCTGCAAGTTCAGAAGAAACCTATCAAAGTTTAAATAAATATGCTAAAAACTTCAACGAACTTGCTGCAGAAGGAAAATTAGATCCTGTAATTGGTAGAGACGAAGAAATACGAAGAGTTCTGCAAATTTTATCGAGAAGAACTAAAAACAACCCAATTTTAATTGGCGAACCTGGAGTTGGCAAAACCGCTATTGCAGAAGGAATTGCACATAGAATCATCAGCGGAGATGTTCCAGAAAACCTTATGGATAAAACGTTGTATTCTTTGGATATGGGCGCATTAATTGCTGGTGCTAAATACAAAGGTGAATTCGAAGAAAGACTGAAATCTGTAGTAAACGAAGTCATTAAAAGTGACGGACAAATTATTCTTTTCATTGATGAAATTCACACTTTAGTAGGCGCTGGAGGTGGAGAAGGCGCTATGGACGCGGCGAATATCTTGAAACCAGCTTTAGCAAGAGGCGAATTAAGAGCAATTGGCGCAACGACTTTAAATGAATATCAAAAATATTTTGAAAAAGATAAAGCGCTAGAAAGACGTTTCCAAAAAGTAATGGTAGAAGAACCAGACACAGAATCTGCCATCTCTATCCTGAGAGGAATTAAAGATAAATACGAAGCTCACCACAAAGTTCGTATTAAAGACGAAGCGATAATTGCAGCGGTTGAAATGTCTCAGAGATATATTTCCGACAGATTTTTGCCTGATAAAGCCATCGATTTAATTGATGAAGCTTCTGCAAAACTGAGAATGGAAATCAATTCTAAACCTGAAGAATTAGATGTTCTTGACAGAAAATTAATGCAGTTAGAAATAGAACTCGCCGCAATTTCTAGAGAAAAAAACGAAGTAAAAATCAATCATTTAAAAGAAGATATTGCTAAAATTCAGGAACAAAGAAACGAAATCCACGCAAAATGGTTGGGCGAAAAGCAAAAATCAGAAGATTTAACTTCTATTAAAAAAGAAATTGAATCTTTAAAATTAGAAGCAGAAAGAGCTTCGAGAGTTGGTGATTATGCGAAAGTTGCCGAAATACAATACGGTAAACTTAGAGAAAAAGAGGAAGATTTGAAAAAATTAGAACTCGAGATGCAAAACCATCAGAATGAACTGATTAAAGAAGAAGTAACTTCTGAAAACATTTCTGAAGTGATTGCAAAATGGACAGGAATCCCGGTAACGAAATTGCTTCAATCTGAAAGAGAAAAATTGCTTCATTTAGAAGATGAATTGCACAAAAGAGTGGTTGGTCAGGAAGAAGCAATCACCGCAGTTTCTGACGCAATTCGTAGAAACAGAGCGGGTTTGAGCGATGAGAAAAAACCAATCGGAAGTTTCCTTTTCCTCGGAACAACGGGAGTTGGTAAAACCGAATTGGCAAAAGCTTTGGCTGAATTTTTATTCGATGACGAAAACAACATGACCAGAATTGATATGAGTGAATATCAGGAAAGACACTCTGTTTCCAGATTGGTTGGTGCGCCTCCTGGTTACGTTGGTTATGACGAAGGCGGACAATTAACCGAAGCGGTAAGAAGAAGACCTTATTCTGTGGTACTTTTAGACGAAATTGAAAAAGCGCATCCCGATGTTTTCAACACGCTTTTGCAAGTTTTAGACGATGGAAGATTAACGGATAATAAAGGACGTGTGGTAAATTTCAAAAACTCAATTATTATTATGACTTCCAACCTTGGTTCTCATTTAATACAAGAGAATTTTGAAAATTTAGATGAAAACAATGTTGATGAAGTTGTAGAAAAAACAAAAGCTGTAGTTTTCAATTTATTGAAACAAACACTCCGCCCAGAGTTTTTGAATAGGATTGATGAAACGGTACTTTTCCAACCACTGAGCAAATCCCAAATTGGTAAAATTGTGAGTTTCCAATTGAGAAGCTTCAACGAAATGCTGGAAAAACGAAACATTATTCTTACTGCAACCGAAGATGCTTTAAAATACTTAACCAATAAAGGTTACGACCCTACTTTTGGCGCAAGACCGCTGAAAAGAGTCCTACAACAAGAAGTTTTGAATAAATTATCGAAAGAAATTCTCGCAGGAAATATCAATGATGGAGACAGAGTTACTTTAGATTATTTCGAAGAAACAGGTTTGGTTTTTAGACCTACGGAAAAATAATTCATATTATAGTTTTTAATGTTTTTCATGCAGAAATCCGTCAGTTTTGGCGGATTTCTATTTTTTAATAATTCTTCAATAAAATATTATATTATTGATATTAAAACACAATAACAATAACAAAACTAACATATTCATAATATTTTTTCAATATAAAAATTATCAATTAAATAATAAATTTAACATTTTTAATAAATAAAAATCAACTAAAACAACTAATAATTATAGATAAATTAACTTTTTTGCAAAATTTTTAATAAAAACTATTGCATACTAAATTTCAACTCTATAAATTCGCTTCTTGTTAATAATTAAAAATTGATTTGATATGAAGAAACTACTATTTGGTGTTTTTGCACTTGCTACTTTAACTGCATGTAACACAACAACCGATTCAACTGAAAACATTGCTGATTTAGGCAACGCAAAAGCATCTAGAAAGTATTGTCCATCAGAAGAAATTAGAACAGAACTTTTAAAAAACGATGCTTCTGCGAAAGCTAGATATGCCGCATTAGAAGCTGGGACAGAAAAATTTATCCAAGCAAGAAAAGCAGGTAGAGTTTTAGCTGACGGAACGATAGAAATCCCTGTAGTTTTTAATGTACTATACAGAACTACCGCAGAAAACATCTCTGATGCTAGATTAGCCGAGCAAATCGACGTTCTGAACAAAGACTTTGGAGCAACCAATAGTGATATCAACAAAATCCCTTCAGAATTCAGTACTGTTGCTGCTGGTGATACTAAAATTAAATTCAGACTGGTAAAAACAGTAAGAAAATCTACTACTGTAAGATCTTGGAAAACCAATGACGCAATGAAGAAATCTTCTTCTAAAGGAATTGATGCAACAGATCCTAAACAATACTTTAACATTTGGGTGGTTGGCGATATGTCATCAATTTTAGGATACGCAACATTCCCAGAATCTGCTGGTTTATGGAATGACGGTGTTGTTTTAGCATCTAAATACACTGGTGTTACTGGTGCTACTGCTCCTTACAATTTAGGAAGAACTGCAACTCACGAAGTTGGCCACTACTTAAACCTAAGACACATTTGGGGAGATGCTACTTGTGGAAATGACTTCGTAGCTGATACTCCTACTCAAACTGGTTCTAATGGTGGATCACCAACTTATCCTTTATACAATACTTGTGGTGGCGTACAAAGATCTGTAATGTTCATGAACTATATGGATTATGTATATGATTCTGCAATGTATATGTTCTCTGCTGGTCAAAGAGACAGAATGCAAGCGATTGTAGCAGCTGGAGGTGTAAGAGCTGGATTAAGAAATTTATAATTTTTTAAAAATAAATATAAAAAAGAGCGAAATTAGTTTCGCTCTTTTTTTTGTTTTAATTTCTATTTTTTAGAAGAATCCATCCTGTTCTTGTATAATTATTATCAATCTCAATAATATACCAATAAGTTCCTGTAGGCAATAATCTTCCTTTGCTAAAACCATCCCAATTAAATTTAGAAACATCATCAGTAAAGAAAACTTCGCTCCCAAAACGATCAAATATCTTTAATTGAGCTTTATTAAAAAACTCAATATTAGCAACGCTCCAAACATCATTAAAACGATCTTGATTAGGCGTAAAAACATTGGGAATAAAAAGAACAGCAGATTGAGCAACCGCAGTACAACTGTTGGTTTGAGATTTTACATAAATTTGATATATTTTGGCTGATAAATGATTAAAAATATTACTGGTTTGCCAGTTTACATTGTCTAGAGAATACAAATAAGGCGGATTTCCGTTTTCTGCAAAAATTTCTAAAAAATTCTCACCACTTTTAACTTGCGTTATCACTGGAGTAATACCTGGCGTAACATTAACCGTCTGAATAACAGAGCAACCATTTTCATTGGTTAATTTAACCGCATAAACACCAGGCTGCAAAACCTCTAAAGTTTGACTCTTAATTGGTGGAACAGTTTGCCATTCCGCAATAAAATCATCTCCAGCATTTAATATTAACTTCTCTCCATCACAAATAGAATCATCTTTCAAAACAGTTGGCCTGGTGGGCAAAGCAAAAATCTTCACCTTTATTTCAGCCCTAGAACTTTCGCAAGTTCCGTTATTACTAGAAACCCAATAAGAAAACTCTCCCACTTTTGAAGTATCAGGTATTGGTGCTATTGCACTTCCAACTCCGCCATTTGCAGAAGTGTACCAAAGTAAATTAATACCACTTGCTGTAAGCGGGCTAGCTGTGGAATTTTGACAATATTGAACATTACTAACCAAAGGCAATATTGGATTAGGAATAATATTTACCGTAATTTTTGCTCTAGCGCTTTCACAGCCATTTACAGTCTGAGAAACCCAATAATTATAAGTACCTAAATTTGCAGTATTGATACTAGGCGCTGAAACGCTGCCCTGTCCACCAGTTGCAGAAGTGTACCATAATAAATCGTTACCAGTTACTGATAATGTATTACTTATTGAATTTTGACAAAAATTAAAAGTTTCTTCATTTGGTGCCACAGGATAACCATTTATTTTAACTGTAGAAACATTAGAAAAAACTCGACAAGTAGAAATATTAATATTGGTAGATTCTCCTACTATAAATCTGTATTGATCATTGTTTTGATAAGTTCCCGCAAGAACTTTTAGAGTAGGATCAGTAGTTGCAGCAGTTAAATCCAGCCAAGAAAAACCACCATCGGTACTTTTTTGCCAAATATAATTTACATTCTGAAACGTGTTCGCATTAATTTTGGCTTCAAGATTAAAACTTTGAGAGTTATCACAAACACCTGTTGTAAAAACATTTCCTATACTTGCCGCAACAGAAGTTGATGGCCCACAAGGCGAAAAACTGATATCATCAATTGCTAAATCATTCCCCATACCTCCATCAGCATTATTAATTAAAACAACATCTACATCAGAAGAAAGCGGATCTGATTTAAAATCTAAATAAAAATTTTTCCATTTTTCTGTTGCTTCTTCTGGTAAATCTCCCGTTGAAACAGAACCCAAAACCACACCCGAAGTATTTCTAATTTGGAAGGTAACATTAGGTTTTATAAGATTAGCACCTTGCCTGTGTATATTAAGAATCCAAGCAGAAAATCTGTAAACTTGATTAGAACATAGGTTAGAAACTCTTCTTCTGTAAAACTCACCTGAAGTATAGCTTGCATTCACCACTAACATATTGCCATATCTGCCAAAAGCATCTGCGGTATGGTCTGCTGCTCTTTGCCAACTCCAAGCAGAATACTCAGTAGAATTAGAAATGGTATATTCTCCATCATCAGGAGGAAAAGTAGAAGAATAAGTGTAATTAGTAAAAGCAGGTGACTGCAATGCAGGCGAAACTGTTTGAGACGAACTACTCACACTACCAAAATCTTCCGTAAATATTGGCGCTCCGAAAGAACCACCACACACTTGTGAACTAAACTGATTTAATGAAAGCAAAACCAATATCAACAGAATCTTTATCAATCCTTTTTTGAACATAATTATCTAAATTACAACTGATAAAATTAGACAAAATAAAAACAAAATCCCGAAAATATTTCGGGATTAAAATCATTTATCTAAGAATTCTTTTTGGCTTTTATCATCATTTCTAACATATCCCACATTTCTTGCGGAATCTGTTCTAACATATTAAATTCGCCAGCACCTTGCAACCATTCTCCACCATCAATCGTAACCACTTCACCATTCATATAAGCAGAGTAATCAGAAACCAAATACGCTGCAAGATTAGCCAATTCCTGATGCTCTCCTACCCTTTTTAAAGGTACTTTTTTGCGCATATCAAATTTTTCTGCTAAGTCTCCTGGCAACAACCTTTCCCAAGCGCCTTTTGTTGGGAATGGCCCAGGAGCAATTGCATTGAATCTGATGTTATATTTCGCCCACTCTACAGCAAGACTTCTCGTCATGGCCAAAACTCCTGCTTTTGCACAAGCCGAAGGCACTACATACGCCGAACCCGTCCAAGAATAAGTGGTAACAATATTGAGTACAGTTCCTGGAATTTTGTTATCAATCCAATATTTTCCAACAGAAAGCGTACAATTTTTGGTTCCTTTCAAAACGATATCCAAAATAGAATCGAATGCAGAATGCGTTAACCTTTCGGTGGGAGAAATGAAGTTCCCCGCAGCGTTATTCAATAAAATATCAATTCTACCAAATTCTTTAATTGCTGCTTCTTTCATGGCTTCAACTTCTTCCCAATTTCTTACATCGCAAGAAACACAAAGCACTTTTCCGCCAGTTTCAGCTTCTAATTCTGTCGCCGTTGCTTGTAATTTTTCTAAATTTCTGGAAGTGATGACCACTTTTGCGCCTAATTGTAGAAAATATTTAGTCATGGCTTTCCCAAGACCACTTCCACCGCCCGTTACGATGGCTACTTTATCTTTTAATGCATCTTCTCGAAGCATACCTTCTGTGTATTTCATAAAATAAAATTTTAGGGTTAAAAATACGCAATTATCAAATCTCTTAAAAAAAAATTATTATGCAGAGAAGACGTTTTTCAAAACAAAAAATAAAAAAACACCTCCAAAAATGATTTCTGAAAGTGTTCTTTATTAAAGTCTTCAATCTTAATTAATCGTTGTTTTTTGCTAAATTGTCTTTGTTTTTTTCTGAAAGTTCGGCAATTTTAGCAATATCATCTAAAGAAAATTTACCCTTAATTTTTACATAAACCAACTCTTTATTATCTCTTACCGAAATCAACAAGTTTTTAATCACAGAAGGATTGCTGGTTTCTGCAGACAGAATTTTAATTTTAGAATCTTTGCTATCCACACTCATAAACTCTTGTAAATTAGATCCAAAAGATTGTTTAGAAAAATCTGCAATCATCTTTTCTGATGCATTTTCTACGGTATAAACCTTCACTTTTCTAATCTTCTTTACCAGTTTTATCACCTCTTCTGAAGTACCATCTTCTCGCATTGCTTTTTTAATGAAAGGCTTTACCAAAAACATAGGCACATTTACTTTTGTAACAGTGGCATTATCTTTTGTTTCTTGATTATAAAGCGACTTTTGAGTAACGATACAAGACTGTAAAAGAAACAAAATGGGTAAAAGAAGTAAATATTTAGTTTTCATAGTTTTCAATTTTCATTAATCTAATTTTTGAAGAATCGCTCTGCTGCTTTTGGTAATATTCGAAGTAACTTCTGGCTTCCCTTTGTACTGAATTATTGAGCCTGAACCTGCTGTAACATCTAATTTAGAAGATGCGTTTACTTTTGCAATAGCGCCAGAATTTACATCAACTTTTACATTTTTCGCTTTAAGATCTTCCGCATTGCAACTTGCGTTACTATTAAGCTTGAAGGTTGCATTTTCTGCATTTCCTTTTGCATTAATCACAATATTTGAGTTTCCAGAAAAATCAAAATCTGTAGCATTAACATCCAAAGTAATCACCGAACCAGAATTGGCCTGAATGTCGATTTTCTGATAATCTAAATCTGCTGTAACAATGGCTCCAGAATTAATCTGCGCTTTTAGCTGATCTCCTGTAACTTTGTTTTTTGTTTTAAGAATCGCTCTAGAATTAACCTGCAAATCATCTAAATTAGGATTCTGAATATTAATTAAAAGTTTTTTAAACTTAAGATTTGCATTGGTGCTTTTATCAATTGAAACCTTCAGAACTCCGTTTTCAACAGTCGTTTTCACAAATTGCATTTTATCTGAATCAGCAAAAACCTCCACTTTTCTTTCTTTGCCTTGGGTAAAATCTACAATTAAACCAGAAGAAATGGCAATTCCGTGAAATGCTTCAACAGTTCTCAGAGAATAATTATCTTCTACAACAGGTGATTGTTTCTGCGTTTTCCCCTGAACATCATTCACCAAATTAGAAACATCATCCATAGAAATCTTTCCATCCAACATCATCAGAACGTTGCTGTCTTCTCCGTTTATCGACAAAAGTAAATTATCCAAAACATTAGAAGCGGTGTTGGCAGCTAAAAATTTAATTTTATTGTCTTTGCTGTTTACGGTCATCAACTCTTCATAATTCAAATTTTTAAGCGCAGAAAGCATTGATTTTTGTACTTTTTGAAAATTATTGTACGCTACAATAGAATCTTTGTTGTTAGAATCTGGCTTATCTACCACGAGAATTTTCAGAGAATTAACTTTGTTGATGAGTGGTTTTATTTTTTTCAGATCTTCGTCTTCAATATTTAGATTTCCTAAAAGTCTAAACATTGGTTTTGCAATTTTAATGGAAGTTACACCTTCCGTGTCTTGATACTGATCAAAAAGTTGATTCAGCTTATCACTTTGCCCGAAAATATTAAGGCTAGTGAACATAAAAATGAATATCAATAATATCTTTTTCATAAGGATTTGTTTATTTTGTTTAAGGTCTTATGTAATCGTAAACGATTTCATAATAGTAATTTTAAAAATTAACTGTTAAAAGCTTAACGGGTTCTGCATTTTCTAAAGCAGAATTAATATTGCCGCCCAGCATATCCAGTGCTGTTTTGGTATAGTTAATAGCTTCTTCTTCTGTAGCAACGGGTTTCCCGTTGATGATTACAAAATTAGGATTGTATTCTATAATCTCATTATCATTTTGAGCGCTCTTATGATGATGTTTTACAGAATTTTTCGCCAAATATTGCGCATTATTTTTGTATCTAGATTTTTTCTTCTTAGCAGGTTCCACGTCTATTTTTCGAGTAACAGAAACAGTACCAACATTCTCTACAACAGATTTTGAAACGTCTTTTTCCACAGAAGAAGTGTTTGTACTTACAATGCTTGGTTCAACATTTGTTTTTTCTGGAGTATTTCTGAAAAACATTCCTAAACCGAAAAGTAAAACTACACTTGCCGCCATCCAAAACCATTGGGTATTGCTTCCACCGCCTTTTTTCTGAATCGGAACTATTTTTTCATCAGCAGAATTTTTCTCTGCTTTTTCTAAAAAA
The DNA here is from genome assembly GCA_041909215.1 of Cloacibacterium sp. Classification (GTDB taxonomy): domain Bacteria; phylum Bacteroidota; class Bacteroidia; order Flavobacteriales; family Weeksellaceae; genus Cloacibacterium. Next base: position 10,021 of record JAYRDY010000049.1, read on the forward strand.
TCTTCAAAATCCCAATCCATTTTCTCTTCCTTTATCTCTTGGAAGATTTGGTTGTATTTATCCTGAAATTTGTCTTTGTTCATAATTCATTAATTGTGTAATTTGTTCTTTTACTTTTTGTCTGGCCCGCATCAGATTTACTCTTACTGCATTTTCTTCCATTTCAAGAATTTCAGAAATTTCCGAGACCTCATATTCTTCTACATCTTTCAGGTGAATCACCATTTTTTGCTTTTCGGGAAGTTCATTAATAAAATTGATGATTTTTTCCTTCAAATTATTGACTTCCATTTTGTATAATTCACTTCTATGGAGTTGAAAATCTGCAAAATTCTGTTTCACCGTTTCGTGTTTCAGTTTATTGAGACACTCGTTTTTCACACATTTCAAAGCATAAGATTTAATGTTGAGATTTGCTAAATCGTCTTTCATTTGCCAGAACTTCATCATCAAATCCTGCACCAAATCTTCAGCTTCGTCACTACTCACCAAGAAGCGTTTCGCAAAACGATACATTTCGTCTTTTAGAACAAATACCGTATTTTTAAATGTTTCTTGATTCATAAATTAGCTTCTGTAGGTAAGACAACGAAGTTCGGGAAAATATTACATCAGAAATAAAAAAAGTTTCAACTTTTGGTTGAAACTCTTTATTGATAAGCGCATTAGAAATTATGCGTTATTATAAACCCATTCTAAAATCTCTTTATCATCATCAGTTAAAGCCATTTTTCTTCTCGCTATTGCTTTTTCGGCAACTTCAAAAGCGGTTGCTAACCTGAATTTTTCATCTCCTTTGAAACCTCCCCAAGAAAAATGTTCAATCACATTTGGCGGAAATCCACTTTTGAAAATATTAGCGCCAACTCCAACCACAGTTCCTGTATTAAATTGAGTGTTAATTGCTGTTTTAGAATGATCACCCATAATTAATCCACAAAATTGAAGTCCAGTTTTTTCAAACTTTTTGGTTTTATAACTCCACAATTTTACTTCTGCGTAATTATTTTTCAAGTTTGATGAATTGGTATCTGCTCCTAAATTACACCATTCGCCAATTACAGAATTTCCAACAAAACCTTCGTGACCTTTATTCGTAAAACCAGTGATAACGATATTATTAACTTCGCCACCCACTTTAGAATGTGGTCCAATGGTTGTAGCGCCATAAATTTTAGAACCCATATTAATTTTAGAACCTTCGCAAAGCGAAAGACTACCTCTCACCACAGAACCTTCCATAACTTCGGCGTTTTTGCCAATATAGATTTTCCCGGTTTTGCAATTGAGGGTTGCAAATTCTATTTCGGCACCTTCTTCTATAAACAAATCTTCTTTTTTGCCTAAAAATCCGTTGGTTTTAGATAATTCTTGAGAAGTTCTGCCTTTGGTAACCAATTCAAAATCAAAATCTATAGCTTTATCATTTAAAGAAAATAAATCGGTTGGTTTTTTAAAGAAAAGTAACTCTTCGGTAATATCCGTCATTTTCTCAATTTTCGAAAGAGAAAAATCTTGCATATCTAATCTCGCCGCCAAAACTTCGTTTTCATAAATTAAAGCCTCGCCCAATTGTAAATTTTTAATTTGATTGAGAACATTTTCCGAAGGAAGAAAGTTCGGAGTAATTAACAAACTTTCCTTCTTTTCATACGTTTTAAATTTCTTTTGAAGATAGTCTTCAGTAATATAAGAAACCTCATCAGAATTTAATAATTTTTGCCAACGTTCTGAAAACGTGAGGATTCCCGTTCTTAACTCAGCGATTGGTTTGGTATAAGTAAGCGGAAGAAATTCTTCCCAATAATTGGCGTCAGAAAATATAAGTTGCATTTTAGTTCAAAGTTTTAAGGTTAAAATTTCAATTTTACTTAACGCAATGGCGCTAATTTATTTTTCAAAAATTTATGTTTTAAAGTCGCAAGGAATTTGTCTTTGACAAATTTTCTTTGCGCCCTTTTAAAGCATCATCTAAATAAAAGTTTTTTTTGCGTCTTTGCGCTGAAATCAAACAAATTTACAAAAAAAGTCCTTCAAAATATTTGAAGGACTATATTATTGTTAAAAAACAAGCTAAAATTATTTAGCGAATTTTTTATATTTATTCATGAATTTATCTACTCTACCAGCAGTATCAACTAATTTAGTTTTACCAGTATAGAAAGGGTGAGAAGTAGAAGAGATTTCCATTTTGATTAATGGATATTCTGTACCTTCATAAACAATTGTATCTTTAGTATCAGCTGTAGATTTGCAAAGGAACATTTCTTCGTTACTCATGTCTTTGAACACAACTAATCTATAATTTTCTGGGTGAATTCCTGATTTCATATCTTGTTTTCTTTTTTAAATTTTGTTGATAATAATTGCGTGTAATGGCACTGCTTTTATTATGCTTAATTTTAGATTGCAAAAATAGAAATATTTTTTGAATTGACAAAA
>JAYRDY010000050.1:0-12425 GCA_041909215.1 Cloacibacterium sp.
GAAGAAATCGTCCATTGAATTGGCAAAAACCTCTTCCTCGAACCACATCATGGGTTTGTATTGTTCTGGGGTTACGTTGTAACGGGTTTTCATGTTGATTTTCTTCAGGCTATCATCAACTCTATATTTCATAAAGTTGAGTAAATCTTCGCGAGAGAACATTTGTAAATCGCCTGCCTCGAAAATCCAATCTAGGATTTTGGCTTCTAATTCTACGGAACGGTCCACTAAACTATAAATATCTTCGATATCTGCATCGGTTAACAAATCGGGTTGTTCTTCTCTGATTTTATTGATAAGGTAAATACCTGCATTGGCGTGGATTTGCTCATCTACTGAAGTCCAAGCGATAATGTTGGACACGTTTTTCATGTATCCTTTGAATCTTGTGAAAGATAAAATAGTGGCAAACTGACTGAAAAGAGATACGTTTTCTATTAAAATTGAAAACAATAAAAGAGATGATACGTATTCTTTAGGGTCGGTAGATTTAGCGTTGGCTAAAACAGTGTTAAGGTAGTCTATTCTTTCTTTAATCGCTGGGATTTCTATCACATTGTTGAACTCATCATTATACCCCAACACTTCTAATAATCTAGAATAAGCTTCAGAATGTCTAAACTCACATTCTGCAAAAGTAGCGCCTAAACCGTTAAGCTCTGGTTTTGGCATGTGGTTATAAAGGTTGCCCCAAAATGTTTTTACGGCTACTTCTATCTGCGCAATTGCCAAAAGTGCATGTTTTACGGCGTTTTGCTCGTAAGGTTCTAGGTTGGAATGGAAATCTTGAACATCAGCAGTGAAATCTATTTCAGAATGTACCCAAAAAGATTTGTTGATTGCTTCTACGAATTGTAAAACTTCAGGATATTCAAAAGGTTTGTAGCTGATTCGTTTGTCAAAAATTCCCATTATTATTGTGTTTTTAAAATTAATTAATAAATCTTAATTGCCGAGAAAGGCTTTCGCTAAAAAATTGTATCTTTCTGAAATCAAACCACTTAAAATACATCAATAAAGAAATTTTAGATATGATTTAATTTATTTTGGACACGATGACAAAAATAGAAAACGAAGCCTAAAAAAGAAAGTCTAAAACTGTATTTTATGTTAAATTTTTGATTTATAGCCGCAAAAGTTTTCCACATTCACATAGGACTCGCACCAATAAAGCATTTCGGAATATCCCTCAACAGAAAATCGCATTTTTACGCTGATTCCCATTAAACAGAATAACACAAATTGCTATTAAACAACTATTTACAACTAAACATTAAATTAATAAATTTATGCTTCATTTTTTGTAACATATTGTATTAAAAAACTACTCATTCTTAAAAAACTTAATGTTAGTAATTAAAGACTTACATAAATCCTATGACACGGGAAAAAGCAAACTCCATGTGCTTAAGGGAATTAATCTCACTATAAATGAGGGTGAGTTTGTTTCTATCATGGGAAGTTCTGGTTCTGGCAAATCTACATTGCTTAACATTATAGGAATCTTAGACGAAAAAGATTCTGGAATCTATGAACTAGACGGAATCCCTATAGAACACCTTACTGAAGTGAAAGCTGCTGAATATAGAAGTAAATTTTTAGGATTTGTATTCCAATCATTTAATCTTATTGGTTACAAAACAGCTCTAGAAAATGTAGCACTCCCGCTCTATTACCAGAACGTGCCAAGAAAAGAAAGAACACAGCGCGCCATGGAATATCTAGAAAAAGTAGGACTTGCACAATGGGCAAATCATTTACCCAACGAGCTTTCTGGGGGACAAAAACAACGTGTAGCCATAGCAAGAGCTCTAGTTACTAATCCTAAAGTAATTTTAGCCGATGAGCCTACTGGCGCACTAGACAGTAAAACTACTCACGACATTATGAAACTGCTACAAGACATTAATAATGAAGGGAAAACCATTATTGTAGTAACGCACGAACCAGATGTAGCGGCACAAACCAAAAGAAATGTGCACCTGAAAGACGGAATAATAGAAATAGACGAGTTCATAGAACAAGTGGTTTTATAATAGAATGTCTAATAAAACACTGAACAAATAAAAATATGTTTGATATAGACCGCTGGCAAGAAATTTTTGGATCTATTCGCAGTAATATATTGCGAACGGTTCTTTCTGGCTTTACAGTAGCCTTGGGGTTGTATATTTTTATTGTGCTTTTTGGGATTGGTAATGGTTTACAAAATGCTTTCCAAGATGGGTTTACCAGAGATGCACAAAATTTAATTACTATTTTCACAGGCAAAACCAACATTGCTTACGCTGGTTTACAAGCAGACCGCAACATAACACTTAACAATGGAGATTATGATGCAATTATTGGTTCTCAACCAGAAAAAGTACAATATTCTACTCCAAGATACTCTGCAAACATGCTGGTAAAATATGGTAAAGAAAGTGGAAATTATCAAATATCTGGGGCTAACGAAGAAGAAGTACAAATAGAAAACAGGAAACTTCTGGACGGAAGATTTTTAACCCCTAGAGACATTAAAAACAACCACTATGTTGCAGTAGTTGGCAGAATGGTACAAAGAGACCTTATTAAAAACGGAAGCCCAATTGGTAAGGATTTAGAAATCAACGGAAGTAACTTTAAAGTAATTGGTATTTTTTCTGATGATGGCGGAGATTGGGACGAAAGAATGATAAGCATCCCCATCTCAACTTTACAGCAAATGAAAAAAAGCTCTGACACTATTAGCACTGTTTTCATTGCTTATGATGAAAAAATGCAACCCGAGCAAGCAATAGAATACGGCAATCAGTTAGAAAAAGAATTAAAAGCCAGAAAAAAAGTATCACCAGATGATGAAAATGCCGTAAACGTTAGAAATAACGCCGAAGGTCTTAAAGACTCTTTTATGTTTCTTTTTGTAATTACCATTATCGTAGGCTTTATTGGCTTGGGTACTCTATTGGCTGGTATTATTGGGATAAGCAATATTATGGTTTATATTGTTAAAGAAAGAACACAAGAAATTGGGGTTAGAAAAGCCATTGGTGCAAAACCCAAAAGTATTGTTTCGCTGATTATGCAAGAAAGTATGGTTATTACCGTAATCTCTGGTTTTGTAGGAGTAGGCCTTGGTGTACTTACTTTAAATTTAATTGGGAACAGCTTGGAAGAATATTTCATAAAATCACCAAGTGTAGGTTGGGGCTTAATTTTTATGGCATTCATCAGTTTGGTATTATCTGGTCTTATTGCTGGTTTTGTACCTGCTTATAGAGCCAGTAAAATAAAACCTATTGAAGCTTTAAGAGCAGAATAAATTATGAGTGATAAATTTTCAATTCTTACATCTTTTAATTTTTAATTAGAATTTAAATGAACATCATTTTCAAAAAAGATACTTGGCAAGAGATTTATCATTCCCTAAGGAATAATAAACTCAGAACATTCCTCACGATGATTGGGGTTGGCTGGGGTATGTTTCTATTTGTAAGCCTATTAGGCGCAGCAAAAGGTATGGAAAATGGTTTCGATAAATTGTTTTCTGGTTTTGCCACCAATTCCATTTTTATGTGGGCACAAAACACCTCCATTCCTTATGATGGTTTCCCTAAAGGCAGACAAATGAGCCTTAGATTACCCGACATTGAAATGTTAGAAAAAAAAGTACCTCAAATAGATTATATTTCTCCTCAAAACTCCAGAGGAAACTTTGGCAACCCAGGAGAACAAATGAATAGAAACGGGAAATCTGCCACCTATACCTTAACAGGAGATTACCCTGTAGGCAACAAAATTTCAGAAAAAAAACTAATCTTCGGTAGATACCTTAATGATGCTGATGTTTCTGCAAACAAAAATGTAGTAGTAATAGGAGAACAAATCTATAAAAACTTCTTCGATGCAAAGAAAAATGAAAACCCAATTGGCAAAGCCATCAATATAAAAGGTATCTTCTTCAATGTTATTGGCGTTTACAAAGTTGCAAAAGCTGGTGGGCCAATGGATAATGATACCACCGCTTACATACCGCTTTCCACCTATACTAAAATGTATAATGACGGAGACAAAGTTGGCTTTTTTGCCATCGTAAGTAAGCCCGATGCAGATTTAGGAGAGGTAGAAGAAACCGTAAAACAAGAACTGAAAAAGAAAAATAACGTTTCACCAGAAGATACCAATGCTTTTGGAAGCTTCAATTTGGGTAAAATGTTTGAAAAAATGACGGGGTTCCTCACAGGGATGCAACTTTTAACCATTATTGTAGGTTCATTAACCATTTTGGCAGGGGTAATTGCCATTTCTAACATTCTACTCATCACTGTAAAAGAAAGAACCAAAGAAATAGGCATCAGAAGAGCCTTAGGCGCAAAACCTTCTGAAGTAAGAAACCAAATTTTACTAGAAAGCGTTGTAATAACACTCACTTCAGGATTATTAGGCTTCATCTTCGGGATTTTGTTATTGATGATTATTGATATGGCCACCAAAAACCAAGACAGTTTCCCGTTCTACAATCCAACGGTAAATTACTCGCACGTTTTTGAAGCAATGGCAGTAATGATTTTATTAGGCTTAATTATTGGGATGATTCCCGCACAAAGAGCTGTGAAAATTAAACCAATAGAAGCGCTTCGCTCAGAATAATTGATGATTTAAAATTTAAAAAAATAATAAACTAAATATTTCATATACAATGAAAAACTTGACAGCTAAAAAAGTAATATACATTATCTTAGGATTACTATTTGCATTAGGATTAATTATGGGAATTGGCTATCTCGTGAAATCTAACAGTAAAGAAAATGAAGCCTTCCTTACCAGAAAACCTATGGTACAAAACATGGAAGACAAGGTAATGGCTACTGGCAAAATTGTACCTAGAGAAGAAATTGAAATAAAACCCAATATGTCTGGTATTATTGATAAAATTCTTGTACAAGAAGGAGATAAAGTTACGGTAGGGCAATTAATTGCTACATTAAAAATTGTACCTAGCGTTTCCCAAGTAAATGCAGCTCAACAAGAAGTACAAAACGCTAGCCTACAGATTAACAATGCTAAAGCTAATCTTGCTACCCAACAACAACAGTTCAATATGCAACAAAGACTGTTTAACCAAGGAGTTATTTCTAAACAAGAGTTTTTAACCGCTCAGCAAAATTTGTTGACGATGCAAAATCAATTAAAAAATGCAAATCAACAATTCCAAACAGCACAAAAGAATTTACAAATTGCCAGAACGGGTGTTGCAGATGGTTTACAGAGCTTAGCAACCACACAAATTCGTTCTAAAGCCAACGGAACAGTGCTGGAAGTACCTGTAAAAGTAGGTTATCAGGTAATTGAGGCCAACCAATTCAACGCGGGAACCACGATTTGTAGTGTGGCAGACCTTAATTCTCTTATATTCGAAGGGAAAATAGACGAAGCACAAGCAGGCAAAATAAAAGAAGGTATGGAGATGAATGTAATTATTGGTGCGCTTCAGAATAAAACCTTCCCTGGAAAAGTAACCATGATTGCTCCTAAAGGAAAAGACGAAAGTGGTACGATAAAATTCCCTATTGAAGGAGACGTTTTCAACCCAAATAACGAATATATTAGAGCTGGTTTCTCTGCCAACGGAGAAATTGTACTTAGCTCACAAAAAAATGCTTTGCTTTTAGACGAAAGCCTTATACAGTATGAAAAAGATAAAAATGTAGATAAACCTTTTGTAGAAGTAAAACAACCGAATGGCAGTTTCAAAAAAGTTTATGTAAAATTAGGTGCTAGTGATGGCATTAATGTACAAATTCTTTCTGGTATTGATAAAAATGCAGAAGTGAAAGTTTGGAACCCATCAGACAAAGACAAAGAAGAACTAAAAGAGAAAAAAGGTAAATAATCTTTATCTAGAAACAATAAACAAATCCCGTTCTTTAAAAGACGGGATTTTTTAGTTTTTTCTACTCAATAAAACTAAATTCAAAAATAAAAGAATAAGACAAAGCGTAACCCAAATACTTTGCTCTGTATTGGTAAGTTGTAGCTTTTCTACCACCTCATTAGATTGGGCAGAAAGTTTCACACTTTGGTTAAGATAATTCCTAATTTCTATTTTCTGATCCTCTTCTTTCTGATGAACGGCATGCTGAGAAAAGTAAACCAAATCATGCTTGCCAATGTACCCAACTACCCAAAATTCATTAGAATTACTCATATCAAAATATTCAATTTGGTAATGGTTGCTTCTAATTTTACCTAAATGTTTAGACAAAAACTGGTTTTTATCTTTATTGATGACTTTAATTGCGTAAACATCAATCGGTTGATTAAGTTTATTGATAACTTGTATTGACATTGATTTTTCCAAAAAATTACCGTTGCTTTTCTGGGTAAACCAATACGCAAAAAACAAAACGCCAAAAATGGAGAAAAAAAACCTTATGTTTTTAGAAATTCTACGATAGCCTCCTGTTTTTACAAGCGACAAAAAAAGAGAAATAATCTGCAAAAAGATTAAAAGAAAAAGAATATATCTCATAAATCCTCACAAAGATATTATTTTGTTTTTTTACTTTTCTAAAAAATCTTACTTTTAGCAAAAAATAACTATGAAAAAACTACTACTTATTCTTTTGGCTTTTACGCTGCAACTTTTTTCTGCACAGATTAAATTTGAAAAAGGATATCTTATTACCAACAATGGAGAAAGAAAAGAAATTTTAATTAAAAATAAAGACTGGCTAAATAACCCTACAGAATTTACCTACAAAATTGCAGAATCTACCGAAGAACTTGTGGGGAATACAACTAATGTTAAAGAATTCCAGATATATGGTTATGATAAACTCGTAAGATATAAAGGAAAAATAGATATTTCTGCATCTGATTTACAAAGTCTTTCTAATAAACAAGAACCAGAATGGGCAGAAAAAGAAGTTTTTCTTTATGAAATAAGCAGCGGCAAAAAAAAGCTGTACTCCTTCTACGAATACAATAATAGCAAATTCTTTTATGCTGATGAAAACGGAGAAATAACACCTTTAATCTATAAAGAATACATCCCTAACAATACCAACTCTGTTTACACCAACGAAACCTACAAAAATCAGTTAAAAAAACTATTTGCCGACAATGCAATGGTTTCAAAATCAGCAGAAAAAACGGAATATCAAAAAGAAAAATTAATAAAATTATTCAACCAATACAACAATGTTTCTACCGAAGAGCAAAAAGAACAACTTGTTAAAAGGAAAAAAACAAACTTCAATTTATACGTAAAACCAGGCCTCAATATCATGAAGCTTAACTTTTATGGGCCAAGTTCCCCTAATACTACAGACGCTCAATTCAATAAAACTGCATTTAAATTCGGGATGGAATTAGAACATATTCTGCCCTTCAACAAAGGGAAATGGGCATTACTAATAGAACCAACCTACAACTCTATTAACGCGCAAGATAAATCTGAAAACGGCGTTTCTGATATTAAAGTAAAATACTCTTACCTAGAATTTAATCTTGGCGCAAAACATTATATGCACATAGATCCTACTTCTAAGGTATTTTTATCTGCGAAAATCCCGTTGTTTTCTGCTGTTGCCAGCAAAAGCACTTTAGAATACACTTCTGATTATTTTGAAGAAACAATAGATCTAAACAAACTAAGTTCTAACTTTATTTTTAGCGCAGGTTTTGTATATAAAAACAAATTTTTAGTTGAACTGAGCTACGCCATGAAAAGATCAATCTCTATGGAATCTAATTGGGGCTCAGAACTTAGCGTAACTTCCGTAAGTTTAGGATATAATTTATTTTAAAAATCTACATTCCACTCTTTGTAGAATTCATCGAGGAATTTCAGCATAAAATTGTGTCTTTCAGATGCGATTTTTTTTGCCGTTTCGGTATTCATTAAATCCTTTAGAAGCAGCAATTTTTCGTAGAAATGATTGATGGTAGTCCCGTTAGATTTTTTATATTCTTCTTTGGTTTGATGCAAATTCGGCTTAATTTCAGGATGATACATTAAATTATTTTTAAATCCGCCAAAGTTGAAGGTTCTCGCAATTCCGATGGCGCCAATTGCATCTAATCGGTCTGCATCTTGCACAATTTTTAATTCCAAAGGCATATTTTCGGGCAATTCTCCTCTATTTTTAAAAGAAATATTTTTGATGATGAATAAAACCTGCTCCACAATGTCCTCCGAAACATTTTCTGATTCTAAAAAACCTCTTGAAATTTCCAGAGCCAAAACCTCATCACCATTATGGAATTTAGGATCTGCAATATCATGCAAAAGCGCCGAAAGTTCTATTATTTCTAGATTTCCGCCTTCTTTTTCTGCAATTTTTCGGGCAATTTTCCAAACGCGTTCTATGTGAAACCAATCGTGGCCCGCTTCCGCACCTTCTAATTTTTCTTTTACAAAGGCAATGGTTTTATCAATTAAATTCATGTTTCAAATCTACGAAAACCAATCGAGAACAATCTTCCAAAGCAGATTGTGTTTTTCCCTAAAAAAATTAATATGCCCAATTTCTTCCCCAGTACTTTCAGCAACTTTCACCGTTCTGTAAGTAGGTTTCATATTGCTAAAAGTTTCTCTCATTAATAATTCCATTCCCGTTTGGGTAATCCAAGTATCATCTTCCAGATGCAGATATAAAACATCTTGTGTAAGATTTTTAGAAAAATCAGGTGTTTTTTCCAAGAGCCGATTTACCGATTTTTTGTTCATAAGCAAGGTACGCCAATCGTCTGAAACCCCTTTGGGAAGCGTTTCGCCTAAATTCACAAAATAAGATTTGAAATATCCCACAGCTCTCGTAATAATGGGCTGATACAAACCAAAACCAACAATACTAAGTGCTTTAATCATGGGTTTTAAATGTCCAAAATAAGTATTCTGAGTGGCTACAAAACAAAATTTTTCAAAAATTTCTGAGTCTTTGTTCATCCCTAAAATTAAAGCACCAACGGAATGTCCTATTAAATATTTCTGATGATGAGGATACTTTTCTTTGATGAAATCTGTAACGGCTTTATAATCTGTATTTCCCCAAATTCTCATGCTGGCTTTGAAACCCTTCATTTTTTCGGGTTTTGAAAGCGAAATGCCTCTGTAATCGTAAGTAATGGTGGTGAAGCCCTTTTCTGCAAAGTACTTTGCAAAATCGTAATAAGTTTGCTGGCGAACTCCCGTTGCAGAATTAATAAGCAAGAGTTTTTTCTGAGGAGTTTCAGGCTCAAAAATAGTGGCTGCTATTTCAAAATGATCTGATGTTTTTATTTTTACGACTTTCATTTTAGTTTTTAGAAGAGTTTTTTAAGAATTTTTCAAAAGTATTTAAAAAAAAGAGAGAATTTCAAAATTTTGAAATTCTCTGCATATTATTTTCGTTTCATAAACAACCGAAACGTGCTTTATAGCCGTGATTGTAGCCATTGTTTGAGCTCTTTTTAGAAATTTACCCTTCTCTAAATCTTCTCTTATGAAAAGTACAAAAATTTCTAAAAAAGCGAGTGGCGAAAAGCACGACTGAAATTCTAAGAAAAACCTCCGTTCCTGCTTCTAATTTTTAAAATTTAAATTCTTTAAGATAAGGCAAACCTGTTTGCGAACCACGTTTTTTGGAAACTTTTAGGGAAACATCGTTCCCGAATTTCACGCAATCATCAATGGAATTCCCGTGGCAATACGCTACTGCAAAACCAGAGGTAAAAGCGTCTCCCATACCCATTTTATTAGGCATTTCGTCTGGATCGTTTCTGTAATATTTCATTTCTGAGCCATTGTAGTAAATGGTAGAATTGGTATCATCTCTCACGAAAAGTTTATTGGGATATTTTCTTAGAGTTTGCTCTCTTGGTTCTTCATCAAAAATAATAGACAACTCATTGCTTTTGGCGATGATAAAGGTGGCATATTCTAAAATTTCTGGTGCTATTTTGGCTGCTGGCGAAGCGTATATCCCTAATTTTTTGCCATATTTTTTGCATTTTTGATATACATTTTCCACAACATTCATAGGAATTTCTAGTTGCGTAAGCACCAAATCTGCTGTTGAGAAAAATTTCTCGGCCATATCTACATTTTGGGTTGGCAAACTAGAATTTGCAGAAGGAACCACCACAATGGCATTTTTACCGTAAGCCGCTGTTACATAGGCTGTACCTGTTGCATGTTCAGTATCTTCGTGTACAAAACCTACGTTTACGTTTTCATCCACTAAATTTCTGAGAATCTGCTGGCCATAAGGATCCATCCCTACGCTTCCTATAAAATAAACGCTAGCTCCTAACCTTGCTGTACCAACTGCCTGATTGGCACCTTTACCACCAAAAAACGTTTCGGATTTGGTTGCCATTACGGTTTCGTTTGGTGCTGGATGATGGCTGGCGTTAAGAACTAAATCGATAGAAGAACTTCCTACAATAATTATCTTGGGTTGTTCAGAACTAATTTTCATTTAAAACTAAGGTATTAATTTTTGTTAATAAACAAATATAAACTTTTTAATGGCTTATTCTGATTTTATTTCAATGAATTCTGTCACTATTTTCACAGGTTGATTTTCATTACCAAAACCGATATAACTGGCATAAAACCCTTCTCCATAACCAGTTTCGAAGGCAAAAATAGTTCCTGGTTTTTCTTCGTTTGGTTTTAAAAATGCAAACTGGTCTATCGCTCCGTTTTCATCAAAAAAATGACTGTGGAAAAACTCTTCGTAAATCCCCATAAAATCTGCACCTTTCCTATGAAACAATCTGTTTTCTAAATGATTGAGATTTTCCTGCGTTTCCACATCCATAAAACAACCCATCCCAGATTCTACAGGATACCCGAAAATTTCGTCTTCCTTCAAATCAGAGAGGTTTTGGCCTTCTGTTGTTGCCAATTTCCAATCTTTAATTTCTGAAGAATTAAAAACAATTTCTACATAAGCAACACAATTGCTTTCTCTTTCTTTATGAACAAAAACAGTAAAATCACCTTTAGGAAACTGAATCACAAATGGTTTCATATTATTAGTGATTAAAGGATCACAAGCGACTAACCTCCCACTTGGAAGATTAATTTTGCCTACTTCAAAAGTTTCGAGGAGAGGATTTTCCACGAAATTTTTTGAAAATAGTTTTGCAATGTTTTCTATATGTAACATAATTTTTGATGGATGTTTGATGATGGAAGATGGATGTTTTGTGAAATACTTAAAAGCACTATTCATCTGACTTCCAAAATCCTTATAATGATTTCAGTTTCTCTTCTAAAATCGCAATTTTATCTTGCGCATCTTTTTGTTTTTTGCGCTCGTTTTCTACGATTTCTGGTTTTGCATTCGCCACGAATTTCTCGTTAGACAATTTCTTATCTACCGAAATTAAAAAACCTTTCAAATATTTTAGTTCTTCTTCGGTTTTCTTTTTTTCTTCGCCTAAATCTAGATTTTCACTTAACGGAATTGAAACTTCTGTAGAACCTACCAAGAAAGTAAAACTCGGCTTATCTGTTTTCTCTGCGAAATGAATATCTTGAACGTTTGCCAGTTTTTTAATAACGTCTTCGTTTTCAAAATTTTGAACATTAGTGAACAATTCTACCGCTTCTCTTGGTGAAATTCCTTTAGTTTGTCGGTAATTTCTAACTCCAGAAATCAATTCTTTAGCGGTTTCAAACTCTTCGAGTTTTTTATTATTAAATGATTCTGCTTTTTTCTGCAGTGCAATTACCAATGCTTCTTCTGTATTTCTTTCTGAAATCGCTTGGTACAATTCTTCGGTTAAGAACGGCATAAATGGATGCAATAATCTCATCAATTCTTCAAAATAAGCGATGGTTTTATCATAAACTTCCTGCGAAATTCCTTCCCCGAAATTGGGTTTAATCGCTTCTAAATACCACGCACAGAAATCATCCCAAATCAGTTTATAAATTAGATGCAAAGCATCAGAAATTCTGAATTTCGAGAATTGATCTTCAATTTCGGCAATGGTTTTGTTCATCTGATTTCCAAACCATTCTATCGTTTGCAAATCTGCTTCATTGGCTGGTTTGTCTTCTTTTTTCCACCCTTGGATTAAACGGAAAGCGTTCCAGATTTTAGTCGCAAAATTTCTTCCTTGCAACATTAAGTCTTCATCAAAAAGTAAATCATTTCCCGCAGCAGAACTCAATAAAATTCCTACTCTAACTCCGTCTGCGCCGTATTTTTCTATCAATTCTATCGGGTCAGGAGAATTTCCGAGTGATTTAGACATTTTTCTACGTTGCTTATCTCTTACAATTCCTGTAAAATATACATTTTTGAAAGGAACTTCGCCACGAAATTCTAATCCTGCCATAATCATTCTGGCAACCCAGAAGAAAATAATGTCTGGTCCCGTAACCAAATCCGAAGTTGGATAGTAATATTTGATGTCTTCATTGTTTTCGTCTAACATTCCAT
>JAYRDY010000051.1:0-12411 GCA_041909215.1 Cloacibacterium sp.
ATATAATAATTGGGTTCTTCAATATAAAAATATTTTACGACATCATTAGCTTTGTAATATATTGAAACTTCTCCTGAATCCAAAAAAGCACTCGCTTTTTTTATATTTTTTGTTAACTGAGAATCTAATTCTAGAAAATGAGTTTCCTCTATTTCTTTCCATATTTTATTAGATTTCGTGGTTGGAAGAAATTTTTCTTTAACATCTTCATTATAAACGTTATAAAAATATGAAGCTTTTGTTTTTCCTTTTTTGTTTATCTTCATTACAAAAACATCATAATCTATAGTATTTCCACTATGCGAAACATAAATTCTTAACTCATTGTTCTGTAAAGAGTCTTTTAATCCTAAATATTTATTTACATAATAATTTTGTGAAAACAGAAAATTTGAAAACAACAAAAAGAAAAATATTTTTCTCATCTTATCTAAAGTTTTAATTGTCATAATTATGATGTGCTCTGTAAAAATATAGATTTTTATTCTTGTCAATTTTCACTCTTAATGTATCATAATCAAGAGGATCATTATGACTTATACTGTCTCTAACTCTATTATTTGGATATTTCTTCTTTAGCAATTGATAATCTTCATCAGAGATTTTTAAAATAAAATTTGTTCGATTATATGTTAAATCCCAATCTTCTTTTTGTTTGATAATTTCAAAATCATCAAGTAAATTAAGACGAGTATAAGATAAATTTTGAGTAATTTCTTCTTTTGTTTTTTGATTGTCTTTAAATAAGTTGTATATTAATAAAAATGCTCCAAATAAAATAATACTCAAAAAAGAAAGTGCTAAAAATTTTGCAGTTTTTTTGTAGCCCAATTTATCTGCTCCAAAAACTACAGTTCCCATAAAAAATAATACTCCAAAAAATATTACGAGAAGAATAATACCAATTATTGCTATGCCAAAAATTATCATTATTAGTTTTTATTTAAATTCTATTTCTCTTCTTTATACCAAGAAGAATATTTCACATAATTATTGGCAATTCTATTAATCTCTCCTTCTAACAATTGCTGAGAAACATCTTTTACTTTTTTTGCGGGAACTCCTGCCCAAAGTTCACCTGCTTTTATGTGAGTTCCTTGTGTTACTACAGCTCCTGCAGCTACAATAGAATTGCTTTCTACCACGCAATCATCCATCACCACAGCACTCATCCCAATCAAAACATTATCATGTATCGTACATCCATGCACACAAGCATTATGACCAATAGAAACGTTATTCCCAATATTAAGCGGAAATTTCTCATAAGTACAATGCAACATTACATTGTCCTGCACATTTACTTTATTGCCTAATTTTATATAATGTACATCTCCTCTAATTACCGCATTGTACCAAATACTGCAATCTCTGCCCATTTCTACATCGCCAATAATCACCGCAGTTTCTGCTAAAAAAGTATTCTCCCCGATTTTGGGAGTTTTGCCTAAAAGTTCTCTTATTAATGCCATATTAATTACAATTTTGAATTTACGAATTTTTATTTTTTTGATGCTCCAACTTTCGACTTTTAACTTTAAAAAATATCTATTATCGAAAAAATCTAACTTCTAACCTCCTACATCTAACTTCCTTTCCCTATTTTTGTATTCTCAAATTTAAGTAAAAAATGCGTAAAATATTTATAGAACCTACTGCAAATCCAAATGTAATGAAATTTGTGGCAGATTATACCCTAATCCCAGGTTCTTTGGAACTTGATAGAACTTCGGATATTTCCGAAATACCGATAGCTCAGGAGCTGTTTAATTATCCTTTTGTAACCAAAATTTTCATTTCTGCTAATTTTGTTGCAGTTGCAAAAGAAGAACACGTAGAGTGGGAAAACATTGCAGAAAGTCTTAAAAATGTTATTGAAGACGAACTTTTGGCAAACCCGAGAGTTTATAAACAAAAACCTCAACAACGTTATGAAATTTTTGCTGAAATGACGCCCAATCCTGCGGTGATGAAGTTCGGTGGAAACAGACTTTTATTGGATGGTTTTGTTGAAGTAAAATCTAAAGAAGAAGCTAACGAAGTGCCTTTAGCAAAAGCACTTTATGATGAATTCAAATTTGTGAAAGAAGTTTTTGTTTCAGAAAATTTTGTTGCTGTAACAAAGGATGATTCTGTACAATGGCACGAAGTGATGACAGTGGTGCGCAATGTAATTGCAGAATTTCTACAAAGCGGGAATACAATTACCAATAAAGAACCTCAGAAGCACGAAAGTCCAGTAGAAAAAATCATCAACAGAGAATATACGGATGACGAACAAAAAATTTCGGATATTTTAACAGAATACGTTTCGCCAGCCGTAGAAAATGATGGTGGGAAAATCTCACTTTTAGAATATGATGCAGAAAACAAAACCGCAAAAATGCTTCTACAAGGCGCTTGTAGCGGTTGTCCAAGTTCTACTGCAACCCTAAAAGGCGGAATAGAACAAGTGCTGAAGAATTTCTTGCCAGATTTGGTAGAAAAAGTAGAAGCTGTAAACGGATAATTAATTCTTAGTTGATCGTTATCAGTTGATAAAAATAATACTGATGATATTTTAAAATATAAAAAAATCAAAATTTGGAAACCAAAAACCAACAACCCAAAAAGGGAATATTATTAGTTAATCTCGGTTCACCGAAATCTACCAGCGTAAAAGATGTAAAAGAATATCTTGATGAATTCTTGATGGATGAACGTGTAATCGATTATCGCTGGTTTTTCAGAGCTCTTTTGGTAAAAGGAATTATCTTAAATGTTCGACCAAAAAAATCTGCAGCGGCGTATAAAACAGTGTGGACAGACGAAGGTTCACCACTGATTGTGATTACCAAGCAAATTCAGCAAAAATTGCAAAAAATAGTGGATGTACCCGTGGAAATTGGGATGAGATACGCTGAACCTAGCATTGAAACTGGGATTAGAAAACTTACTGAACAAGGCGTTGAAGAAATTGTACTTTTCCCGCTTTATCCGCAATATGCAATGAGCACTACAGAAACCGTTGTAGAAAAAGCAAAAGAAGTACAGGCTAAACATTTTCCAAATATCAAAATTAATTATGTAAAACCTTTTTATAATAGAGAAATTTACATCAATTGTTTAGCAGAAAGCATCAAAGAAAAACTGCCAGAAAATTTTGATATGTTGCAGTTTTCATATCATGGTGTTCCTGAGAGACATATTTATAAAACAGACCCTACCAAAACTTGTAAAATAGGCGATTGTTGTCTTAAAGAAGATC
Organism: Cloacibacterium sp.; assembly: GCA_041909215.1. Taxonomy (GTDB): domain Bacteria; phylum Bacteroidota; class Bacteroidia; order Flavobacteriales; family Weeksellaceae; genus Cloacibacterium. Next base: position 3,248 of record JAYRDY010000051.1, read on the forward strand.
ATCCTTCTCATCAATACTGTTATAGACATCAGTGCTTAAAAACAACAGAATCGGTGAGACAAAAATTAGGTTTGGAAGAAAACAAGGTAAAATCTACCTTCCAATCCAGATTAGGAAAAGATAAGTGGATTGAGCCTTACACTGATGAAACGCTAGAAAATTTCCCTAAAAATGGTGTTAAAAATCTGGCGATTGTTTGTCCAGCTTTTGTAAGCGATTGCTTGGAAACATTAGAAGAAATCTCTGTAGAAGGCAAAGAAGAATTTTTACACGCTGGTGGAGAAAAATTCCACTACATCTCTTGTCTTAATGATGAAGACCGTTGGATAAATGTTGTAAAACAACTCTGCGAAGAAGAATTATAAAATCATAAAAGCTCCTTATACGAAGGAGCTTTTTTTATAAAAACTATCGTTTATCTATTTCTTCTTGTCTCTCCGTAACCAATTAGCCCATCATAGTTTTTCCCAAAAGGGGCATAATATAGAAATGCTTGATAGAGGTTTTCCGTTTGCCAAAAACTACCATTAATTTCACCTAAATTTAGATAACCTCTTTCATCTTTTGTTGCAAGAATATAATTATAAAAACCTTGTTTCAGGTAAATTTTGGCAATATATTTTTTGTAATTTTCATCATAAATCATTTTAGATTCTTCTGAAGGCAAATAATCATTAAAAGCTCCTAAAACATATAATTCTTTATCCATTTTTTCTGAATCTAAAGAGAAATACACCCAAGAATAATCTCCTTCTGCATTCGCATCTCGCTCAATTCCCATATCATTTCTACGGAAATAAAACGCTCCGTTTACATCTGGTTGATACTGATAATCTAGCGGATAAGCCCAAACCGAATGCAAATATGTATGGTTGCCTTCATCATTATTATCCACAGCGGCAATCATATCATAAGCTTGGTTGATGATTTTATTATCAAAATAATAAAACTCATTATTCCCAGGGAAAACCAAATTCATTTGCTGAAAAAGCAACTTATTTCCTATTACAGAATTGGTTTTTACATCAAAAATTCCTTGGTTAAAATTATTATTCTGAATTACATTCAGGCTAATAGAATTAAGATTTGATAATACATCTGAACGATTAGGAACCGCAATTACTTCTACCCTTTGGTTAACATTCGGTTTTTTACTGTCATTAAATCTCGAAACATTAATCCCCAAATTCGCCCCATCTTCCACAATACAAAATCTTTTTTTGAAAAGCGGCTTCGATGCCGAATCTTTATACACAATCAGCTCATAATTTCCTGAAATTTTGGGTTGAATTTTCTCATTCGGGAAACTCAAAGTATAATGCGTATATTTTTGATAAGTATTGAAAGAATAAGCAAAATCTTGAATATTAGCACTCATTACTCCTTTTGCAAATTCTGTAAAAAACAAACTGTCATCTTGCCAGTTTCTATCCAAATGCTTTATGGTATATTTATAAATCGTGTTAGAATTTTGTAAATCATCAAAACTCAGAATCAATTGCTCACCGAATTTTATTACGGGAGTTTCGTCGTTGGTTTGAGGATTAAACAACTGTATGCTTTTGATGTTTTGAGCAGAAAAAGTTGCAGCTACAAACAGAAAAATAATTTTTAATACTTTCATCTCACGAAGATAACGAAAATCAAGCCAAAATATTGAAGTCTGAAATTTCTAAAATGATTAAATTTGAAATCTAAAATTAAAATATGCTCAATATTCACATTTTTCAATTCAATCCTTTCTCTGAAAACACTTATGTTTTGTACAACGAAAACAAAAATGGAGTGATTATAGATCCCGGAAATTGGAACGAAAAAGAAACCGAAGCTTTAGAAAATTTCATCAATGAAAAAGAAATAAAAGTTAAGAATATTTTGCTTACCCATGCTCATATTGATCACGTTCTTGGATTACAATGGGCTTATGACACGTATAAAGTTACCGTAAAAATGCACCAAGAAGAAAAAGAAATTCTTGATAGAAATCCTATGTCTGCCAGAAATTATGGCTTCGATTTTAAACCTTTTGTTGGCGAAATAGAATTTCTAAATGAAGGCGAAAAATATTGTATTGATGAAGACTGTTTTGAAATTTTCCACGTTCCTGGGCATTCTCCAGGAAGTTTAGCATTTTATAACAAAGCTCAAAACTTTGTAATTTCTGGCGATGCACTTTTCCAAGGAAGTATTGGCAGAACAGATTTATATCGCGGCAACCACGAACAATTACTGGAAAGCATCAGCACAAAACTCTTCACTTTACCCGAAGAAACAGATGTTTTCTCAGGACACGGTAGTGCAACGCAAATTGGCTTCGAGAAAAACCACAATCCTTTTTTCTAACAAAAAAACGCACCAAAAAGTGCGTTTTTCTATTTCAATTGAAATATTTCTAACCTATTTCCATTTAATATTGCAACCTAAACTTGGTTTTTGCAATTCTTCTTGTGGATTTCCTGAAAGCAGATTTTCAAAAGCAATAATTAAATCTTCGCCTGTTACTTCTTTTTGGTTTCCTGGGCGAGAATCGTCCATTTGTCCGCGATAAATTAAGTCTAATTTATCATCAAAGAAAAAGAAATCTGGTGTGCAAGCTGCATTATAAGCTTTTGCAACAGCCTGACTTTCATCAAACAAATAAGGGAATTCAAATTTTCTTTCGATTTGGAATTCAATCATTTTTTCTGGTGAATCTGCAGGATATTTTTCAACATCATTCGCATTAATGGCGATAAATTCTATGCCCAGATTGTTGTAATCTTCGTACAATTCCGTCAGTTTATCAATAACATGTAACACAAACGGACAATGGTTGCACATAAAAATCACCAAAGTACCTTTCTCGCCTTTTAGCTCTTCAAGAGACTGAATTTCACTGCTATTAGAAGGATTCGGAAGTTCAAAATAAGGAGCTTTAGTTCCTAATTCTAACATATTTGAAGGTGTATTTGCCATAATTTTTAATAATAATTGATTAGTGCAAAAGTACAAAATTTAAAAACTACAATAGATGATAAATTTCCATCAATTCTTACTTAGATTCTAAATTTAAAACAAAGCAATTTTTCCACTCAAATATTCATTCTTTTTCCTTTACATTCAGTACATTTGTTCTGCAAAATTCAAAACAAATGAAAAAGCTAATTTTATCTGCAATTTTAGGAGCCACTTTACTCTCTTGCAGTGTACACAAAAATGAGAAAACGATGACGGACTGGAAACATAACACCAATATTTACGAAGTAAACGTAAGACAATATACACAAGAAGGAACCTTCAAAGCATTTCAAAAAGAATTACCGAGATTACAAAAAATGGGCGTTAAAACGCTTTGGTTTATGCCAATTACTCCCATTGCGCAAAAAAATAAAAAAGGCAGCCTTGGTAGTCCTTACGCAGCTTATGATTACACCACCATCAACCCAGAATTCGGCACATTAGACGATTTTAAAAACTTGGTCAACGAAGCACACGAACTTGGTTTCAAAGTCATTATAGATTGGGTTGCTAACCACACAGGTTGGGATCATGTTTGGACCAAAACTCATCCAGAATATTATCTTATAGATCCTAAAACCAATGATTTTCAAATTGCTTCAGGAATGGATGATATTATAGAATTAGACTATAAAAATCCTGCAATGAGACAAGCCATGATAGATGCTATGAAATTTTGGGTAAAAGAAACCAATATTGATGGTTTCCGTTGTGATTTGGCAAGTTGGGTAGAAGTAGATTTTTGGCAACAAGCGAGACCAGAAGTAGAAAAAATAAAACCCCTTTTCTTTTTAGGAGAGTTTGATGAACTAGAAAATCCTGAATACGGAAAATTTTTTGATGCCTCTTATTCTTGGACTTGGATGCATAAAACAAAAGAATTCTATCAAAATAAATTACCACTTACAGAACTTACTAATTTATTAGCTAAATATACTGCAATTGGCGGCAGTTCTATGAGAGCTTGGTTTACAACCAACCATGATGAAAACTCTTGGAACGGAACAGAATATGAAAAATATGGTGAAATGGCAAAACCTTTAGCTGTATTTTCTGCAACTTGGAACGGAGTTCCGCTCATGTATTCTGGACAAGAATTGCCAATGCTCAACAAAAGATTAGAATTTTTTGAAAAAGACCCAATCCCTTGGAATGGCGAAAACAAATTAGAAAGTTTTTATCAAAAATTATTTGATTTAAAATCTAAAAACCCTGCTCTTAGAGGTGGCGACCCTAATGCAACGACCAAAATTCTACAAACCAATGCTCCTGATAAAGTTTTAGCTTATCTTAGAAAAAATGGTAATGATGAGGTTTTGGTGATTCTTAATCTATCAGACACACAACATCTTAAATTACAGATTTTAGATGAAGCCGTGAAAGGAAAATATAAAAGCATTTTCTCTGGTTTAACGACCGATTTTGATGCAAAACCTACCATAGAAATGTATAAATGGGAACATATTGTTTTTGAGAAATAGATATTTCCAGATGTTTGATGCAATATAGAAATTAGTCGGGCTTTTGTCCGACTTTTTAATAAAAATTTATTTTTGGTAAAGCCAAAATTGACAAGATGAACAAACCTGAACTTTTAGAATTGATAAAACAGAAAATTTCTGAAAAAATTCAGAAATTAGAACAATTGATTGCCGAAACCAGAGCTTCTAATAACGATACTAAAAGTTCTATGGGAGATAAATACGAAACTTCTAGAGAAATGCTTCAGCAAGAGATTAATAACCTTCAATTGCAACTGAATGAGCAATTGAAATCTCAACAGATTCTTAAAAATATTCAACCTATTGCTCATAAAATCGTCAATTTAGGAAGTTTGGTGGAAACAGATAAAGGCAAATTTTTCATTGCAGTTTCTTTAGGCGAATTGAGTTTTAACCAAGAAAAAATATTCATCATTTCAGCAGAATCGCCATTAGCAAAAGCCATGAATGGTAAAAAAGTTGGGGAAACATTTATTGTGAATAACTTAACTCAAATCATCAAAAATATTTGGTGAAAATTTCATTAATTTGTAAAAATTACTCATTACTAATTGCTCATTACCCATAATAAATGCAAAACTACTTAGATTTACTCCAACATATTTTAGACCACGGAACCGATAAAACCGATAGAACAGGCACAGGAACCAGAAGCGTTTTTGGCTACCAATTACGCTATGATTTGTCTAAAGGTTTTCCTTTGGTAACTACCAAAAAAGTGCATCTTAAATCCATAATTTATGAATTGCTTTGGTTTTTAAAAGGCGATACCAATATCAAATATCTTACCGATAACGGCGTAAGTATTTGGAATGAATGGGCAGACGAAAATGGCGATTTAGGCCCAGTTTACGGTGCACAATGGAGAAGTTGGGAAGGAAAAGATGGTAAAATAGTCGATCAAATCTCTGAAGTTTTAGAACAAATCAAAAAAAATCCAGATTCTAGAAGACTTATTGTTTCTGCGTGGAATGCCGCAGAAATCCCGAATATGGCATTAGCGCCTTGTCACGCAATGTTTCAGTTTTATGTAGCCGATGGAAAATTGTCTTTGCAACTCTACCAAAGAAGTGCAGACGTATTTTTGGGCGTTCCTTTCAATATTGCAAGTTATGCTTTATTAACCATGATGGTTGCACAAGTTTGTGGTTTAGAAGTGGGAGATTATGTGCATACATTTGGCGATGTACATATTTACAACAATCATTTCGAGCAGGTTAAAAAACAACTTTCAAGAGAACCTCGAGCATTACCTACAATGAAGTTGAACCCAGAAATTAAAGATATTTTTGATTTTAATTTTGAAGATTTTACCTTAGAAAATTACGATCCGCACCCAGGAATTAAAGCGCCAGTTGCAGTGTAACAAAACAATAAAATTGATTACCAATAGTTTAGAATATAGAGTTCTAAACTTTTTTATTTAGAACAATTGATAACCCTAATTTTGATATGAAAAAAATAATCATTGCAGCCTTATTTTTAGGCTTATTTTTTAACGAGAATACTGCTTTTGCACAAACCGAAACTTCTGGCAGAACAGGAGTTTACAGAGCAACTCACACCAAATCTACCGAGTTGAAACACACCAAATTGCGTGTGAATTTCAATTTTGAAAAAGAACAAATGAACGGAGAAGCTTGGATTACAGCTTCGCCTTTTTTCTATGATTCTAATGAGCTGGAATTAGATGCGAAAGCAATGATTATTAACGAAGTAGCTTTAGAAAAAAACGGTGCAAGAACTCCGCTGAAATTTGATTATAAAAATGATGTACTTAAGATTTCTTTAGATAAAACTTACCAGAAAAACCAAGATTATACGGTTTATATCAAATATGTAGCGAGACCTAATGAAGTAAAGCAAAAAGGAAGTGCTGCAATTAACGATGCGAAAGGTTTATATTTTATCAATGCTCAAGGAAAAGATCCCAATAAACCTACACAAATCTGGACTCAAGGAGAAACCGAATCTTCTTCTTGCTGGTTTCCTACAATAGATAAACCCAATCAGAAAACAACACAAGAAATTTTTATAACCGTTCCTAAACAATACGTTACGCTTTCTAATGGTTTACTTAAAGATTCTCAAAATTTAGGAGAAAATCTAAAAACGGATCATTGGGTAATGGATAAAAAGCACGCTCCATATTTATTTTTTATGGGCGTTGGCGAATATGCTGTAGTAAAAGATAAATGGAGAGATAAAGTGGTAGATTACTATGTAGAAAAAGAATACGAACCGTATGCAAAACAGATTTTCGGGAATACGCCAGAAATGATTGAGTTTTTCTCTAAAAAACTCAATTACGATTATCCTTGGCAAAAATATTCTCAAATTGTAAGCAGAGAATACGTTTCTGGGGCTATGGAAAATACCACAGCTGTAATTCATCAGGAAACTGCGAATCAAAAGCCAGATGATTTGGCAGATGAAAATAAATGGGAAGATGTAATCGCTCACGAACTATTTCATCATTGGTTTGGAGATTTGGTAACTGCCGAAAGTTGGAGTAATCTTACTGTAAACGAAAGTTTCGCAGATTATTCTGAATATCTTTGGAATGAATACAAGTACGGAAAAGACGAGGCGGATTATAAAAGATTAAAATCCATCAGAAATTCTAAAGCGGATCCTAAAAATTTCGCTAAAGATTTAGTAAGATTTAATTATAATGATAAAGAAGACATGTTCGATGGCGTTTCTTACAACAAAGGTGGCGCAATTCTGCACATGTTGAGAACATATTTAGGAGACGAAGCTTTTTTTGCAGGACTTACAGATTACCTCAAAACCAATGAATACGGAACTGGCGAAGCTCATCAATTAAGACTTTCTTTAGAAAAAGTTTCAGGGAAAGACCTCAATTGGTTCTTTAACCAGTGGTATTTTGGCAGCGGATATCCAAAATTAGAAGTAAAATCTACTTATGATGCAATGAAGAAACAAGTAACCGTATCAATTGCACAAACTCAAGATCAAAAATTTGAATTTCCTTTAGGAATTGATGTTTTAGAAAGCGGTAAACTTACGCGTAAAAATGTTTGGGTAACTGCCAGTTCTAAAAATGATTTCGTTTTTGATGCCGCTAAAAATCCTGAATTAATTAATGCTAATGCAGATGGCGTTTTATTATGCGATTTGAAGCAAGACAAAACGCCAGAACAATTGTATTTACAATACATCAATTCTAAAGATTTGTACAGTAAATACACTGCAATTGAAGAGTCTAAAGAAAATGTAGGTAAAAATCCTTTTGCTACAAAAACAGTTTTGGCAGCGCTTAAAGATAATTTCTACAGAAACAGATTAGAAGCTTTGGCTTCCATTCCCGAAGACTCTAAAGATTTCTTAGCTGAAGTTGAAAAATTAGCGCAAAACGACCCAAAAACTTTAGTAAAAGGTGAGGCAATTGGTGTTTTAGCAAAAACCAAGAACGCTAAATATTTACCACTTTTTGAGAAAAACATGCAAGTAGTTTCTTCTTCGGTTAAAGGGAATTCTCTTTTGGGTATTGCAAATTTAGCACCAGAAAAAGTAGCAACTTATGCCGAAAAAGTTAATTTAGAAAACGCTTCAGAAGATTTAATAACCACTCTTTTGCCAGTGATTGTGAACAATAAAATTACGTCTCAAATGCCAAATATTTCTCAGGTAGTTGCATTTTACCCTTTTATAGCCTTCCAGAATCCAAAATTAGCGCAACCTGCAGAAGACGGTTTCAATTGGATTATGAATTCTGATAGCTTAAAAGCGGTAGAAAATATTACCAAAATTTTAGGACAAGCCAAATCTCAAATAGGCGACAACGCACAAGTAAAAATGATGATTGTGCAAATGTTAAAAGGTGGCTTAGAAAAGAAAATGAAACTTTTAAGAGAAACACCAGAAAGTTATAGTCTTAACAGACAAGTAGAATTACTCAACAAGGCAATTCAGAATTACAGTAATTAGTAATAAAAAAAGCTCGAAAATAATTTTCGAGCTTTTTGTTTTTTTATGATTAATCTTCTAATTCGTCTTCTATGAAGTCATCTCCGAAGCCATCATCTTCTTCCTCATCATCATCGAATTCATCAACGAAATCATCTTTAAAATCTGCATCAATATCTGCAAAATCATCTTCTAAGAAAGCAGTAGCTACAGATTTTTTACCAGAACCGCCCGATTTACTTGGTGCTTTAAGCGGCACATTACCAAATCGGTAAACAGTGATTGGATAATTAACGGCTGGTTTTTCGTCTATAATTTCAACTAATTCACAGAAAAACTCCCATAAATCAATTAAACCATATTGGAACTGAACTTTGTCTCCTACTTTCTCGAAGGCTTCCATAAGATATACATCAGACATTATTTCGCCATCGCCATCATCACTCATGTCTTCTAGCGGAACAGATTTTATTTCCATCCCATCATCATCTAGCAAGCTAAATAATGATAACTCTTCTCCTTGTAAACTAAAAGCACTTTTAATTCCTAAATGTAAATTCCAAAGCGTTTGCTTTTCTTTTATTTCAATGTCTCTGAAAATGCTGTCTTTAGAATCTAGAATTACTCTAATTTTATAAACCATATTTTACTTTTTACTAAATAGATATAAGCTAATTTTATAAAGTGTTTTTATTGATTATGAACTCATCATTTCGGCTACAAAGATAAAAC
>JAYRDY010000052.1:0-12254 GCA_041909215.1 Cloacibacterium sp.
CTTAATTTGGATGCTTTCGGATTCGTTAGTTTTCTTATCTTAAAATTGTAAAGTCCACTGAAACAAGCACTTTGAAGCAATCAAATGAAATATCGGAAAATAGTAATATCTTTGACAAAGTTTTTTTTAGATATGAGAAAATTAAGATTTTTTTTAACAGGTTTAGTCCCAGGCTTACTCATTGTATTTTTTATTCTGAATAAAAAAGGAGCCAGTTGTAGCGGTTATTTGCCCAACTCCAGAGTAATTGCAGAAACACTTTCGAAAGATTTTGCATATTCTGAAGACTTCAAAACTCAAATGAAACTTCTTAACCTTAACGAAGCTTTTTTAAAAGACAACATTCTGAAAAAAGGTGAAATTAATTTTGATAAAAGTAAAGCTCAACAACAGCCTTGTTCGCAATATTACCTTACTTCGCCAGAGAAAAATGCTGTTTACGAAGTAACTTTTGAAAAATGTAAAAACGAAGCTAAATTTTTAACTTTGAAAAAACTAAAATAAATGTTCGGGAAAAAGCAAACCAACCTCTCTTTAGAAGACCTCAAGAAATTTAAAAAATTTAGCTTGGGTTTTATCATAGGCATATCTATTGTTTGGATAATGATTCTGAGCTATATGTATTTTAACGACAAGCCTTATAAAGTTTTTATTGGCGTTGCTATTGCTACCATGATTCCAAATTTCATCAGTTTCATGAATTTTTCAAAAGAAATTAAAAAAGACAAAACAAATAATCACACATATTCACAAATGAAAGTTGCAATAATAGGAATAGGTTTAATTGGTGGCTCATTAGCCTTGAAACTTCGTGAGAAAAAATTTGCTCAACTTTTTTCGGGCATAGATCATTCCGGAGAACATTTGCAAGATGCATTAGATCTTGGTATTATAGACATTGCTGAAAATCTGGAAAACGGCGTAAAAACAGCAGACCTTATTATTGTTGCCATTCCTGTAGATGCTACCGTAAAAGTTTTGCCACAGGTTTTAGATTTAATAACGGATAAACAAACTGTTATGGATGTTGGCTCTACCAAATCTGGAATTGTAGAAGCCATTAAAAACCACCCTAAAAGAGATCGTTATGTAGCGTTCCACCCGATGTGGGGAACGGAAAACTCTGGTCCAAAAGCAGCTCAGAAAGAAAGTTTTTCTGGCAGAGCAGCGGTAATTTGTGATAAAGAAGATTCTGCAAAAGATGCGCTGGCATTGGTAGAAAAAGTGGCCGAAAATCTAGAAATGAACACCATTTATATGCGTTCTGAAGCGCACGATATTCACACAGCTTATATTTCTCATATCTCGCATATTACTTCGTACGCTTTGGCCAATACCGTTTTAGAAAAAGAACGAGAAGAAGATACCATTTTCCAATTGGCAAGTTCTGGTTTTTCGAGTACGGTACGTTTGGCGAAATCTCATCCAGAAATGTGGGTTCCTATCTTCAAACAAAATAAAGAAAACGTTTTAGACGTTCTTAATGAGCATATCACTCAATTAAGAAAATTTAAAGCTGCTCTAGAAAAAGAAAACTACGAACTTTTGGAAGAACTCATTAGAAATGCCAATAAAATAAGAGGAATTTTGAAGTAACTACTTTTTTTACTAGATTTGATAAAAAATACCATGAAAAAAGTTTACAAATCTAAAATTGGCCTCGAAATCATAATCCCTATATTGATAATATTAGCTTTTGGTTTTAAAAATATAATTAATGAACCTAAAGTTGCTCCTATTATTTTATTAATTTTAGTTCTTGCCTTCATCACTTTTCTGCTTACAAGTATTAAATACACTATCGAAAATCAAAATTTGAATATAAAAGCAGGCTTTTTGATTAATCAAAACATCAATATCATGAATATTGAATCTATCAAAAAATCGAAAAATATCCTTTCTTCTCCTGCTGCATCTTTAGACCGAATTGAAATTATTGAAAACAATAAAAATTCAATACTCATTTCGCCAAAAAACAAAATTGAATTTATTGAAGAATTAAAGAAAATAAATCCTCAAATTGATGTAAAACTTTAAGCATCAACATTCCGCCACATTCACCGCAACCGCCAAACCACCTTCAGAAGTTTCTTTGTATTTGTGGTTCATATCCAAAGCGGTTTCCCACATTGATTTTATGACTTGATCTAAAGAAACTCTGGCTTTACTCGGATCGCTTTCTAACGCAATATGAGCTGCGGTTATCGCTTTCATGGCTCCCATAGAATTTCTTTCAATACAAGGGATTTGCACCAAACCACCAATAGGATCACAAGTTAAACCCAAATGATGCTCCATTGCAATTTCTGCCGCCATTAAAACTTGAGCAGGAGTTCCACCCGAAATCTCGGTTAATCCAGCCGCTGCCATTGCAGAAGAAACACCAATTTCGGCTTGGCAACCGCCCATTGCTGCAGAAATGGTAGCATTTTTTTTGAAAAGCGTACCAATTTCCCCCGCCACCAAAATAAATCTAACAATATCTTCTTCTGTATTGAATTCTGTAAAAGTCTGAGAATACATTAAAACCGCAGGAATTACACCACTTGCACCATTGGTTGGTGCGGTAATAATTCTGCCGAAACTTGCATTTTCTTCATTTACCGCCAATGCAAAACAAGAAATCCATCGAGTAATTTGGTTAAAATTTTTATCTGAATTCTTCACCGCATCAAACCATTCATCAATATTATGATAGGTTTTATCTCCTAACAATTTTCGGTTAAAATCTGCTGCTCTTCGGGTTACGTTCAAACCGCCTGGTAAAATACCTTCTTTAGAAATCCCTTTATAAATACATTCTTTAATTTGTTGCCAAATATAGAGTGCTTCGGCTCTGGTTTCTTCTTTACTGCGCCAAGCTTCTTCATTAATATAAACTAAATCTGCAACCTTATCAATACCCAATTTTTCACAATATTTGGTAATATCTTCGCCTTTATGACAAGGATAATCTGTTCTTATGCAATTGTCTTTCATGGTATTTTCTTCCTGAGTGGCTACAAAACCTCCACCAACAGAATAATAATCTCGCTCTAAAACCTCATCATTATCAAAAACAGCTTTAAAAATCATTCCATTTGGATGAAAATCAAGCGATTTTTCCATATTTAAGACTAAATGAACTCCATAAACAAAAGGAATTTCTTTTTCTGCGCCTAAAAATATTTTTCCAGAATTCTTAATTTCTGCAATTTTATCATTGATTTTATTGGTATCAATGGTTTTAAAATTTTCACCAGAAAGTCCCAACATTGCGGCAATATCTGTACCGTGTCCTACTCCAGTTTTAGCTAAAGAACCGAAAAATTCCACAAAAACTTCTCGCACATTTTCCAAATGATGCGTTCTTTTTATTTCGTCTAAAAACATTTCAGCAGCATTCCAAGGTCCCATTGTATGAGACGAAGATGGGCCAATTCCTACTTTTATGATATCAAAAACCGAGATACTTTCCATATTGATGATTGATGAATTATTGTAGCAAAGATAAAATTATTAAGCCAACCTAAAAATATTATTCTGTCTAAAAAAACATCGCTAATATTAGTCATTCTTTTTAAAATATTAACAATAAGTTTAAAGATAAATCAATAATTATCATTAAATTTGGTAGAAGCTTAAATGTTTATTATGAAAGTTTTTTATCAAATATCACAATCTTTAAAAAACTTCATCGTAGAAATAGGCGAAATGAGCTATTTCAGCATAAGATTTTTAAAAGAATTTTACAAAAAACCTTATGAATTTCAAGAATTTCTGAAACAATGTTACAGCATTGGTAACCGCTCATTATTTCTGGTTTCTGTTACGGGATTTATTATCGGGTTGGTTTTCACTTTGCAAACCCGCCCTACTTTAATGGAATTTGGCGCAGTTTCTTGGATGCCTTCCATGGTTAGTATTTCTATTATTAGAGAAATTGGCCCCATTATTACAGGACTTATTTGTGCAGGGAAAATAGGCTCCGGAATTGGTGCAGAAATTGGCTCTATGAAGGTAACCGAACAAATAGATGCTATGGAAGTTTCTGGCACCAATCCTTTTAAATATTTAGTCGTAACCAGAATTCTCGCCGCTACTGTAATGTTACCTATTTTGGTTATTTATAGTGATTTTATTGCCATTTTTGGTTCTTATTTGGTAGAAAATTTAAAAGGAGACGTTTCTTTTTTACAATATTTCAATCAAGTTTTTGACAATATAGAATTTAGCGATTTACTGCCTGCAACCATTAAAACGTTTTTCTTTGGCTTTGCCATTGGTATGGTAGGCTGTTTCAAAGGATACCAATGCAAATCTGGCACGCAAGGCGTTGGCTTTGCAGCCAATTCTGCAGTAGTTTACGCATCAATGTTATTGTTTATTATCGATTTTATCGCCGTACTAATTACCAATATTTTTATTGAATAAAATGAACCCAATTTCTGCACATGACCCGATTATCAAAATTGAAAATCTCTATAAAAAATTTGGAGAAAATGCGGTTTTGGATGGTTTCAACCTTCAACTTTACGAGGGTGAAAATCTAGTTATTATGGGGAAATCTGGCTCAGGAAAATCGGTTATGATAAAATGTCTGATTGGCTTAGAAACACCTGATAGTGGTACGATTGAGATAATGAATCAAAAAACAAATAATCTGTCTCGAGAGAATTTAGACCATATAAGAACAGATATTGGTTTTCTGTTTCAAGGGAGTGCACTTTATGACTCGATGACGGTGAGAGAAAACCTAGAATTCCCGTTAAGAAGACATATTAGTAAATTCGGAAATGTGAAAGATACTTTGCCTTTGGTAGAAGAAGCTTTGCAGAATGTTGGCCTCAAAAACGTAATTAATTTAATGCCGAACGAACTTTCTGGCGGAATGAAAAGAAGAGTTGCATTGGCGAGAACGCTTATTCTGAAACCAAAAATTATTATTTATGATGAACCAACCACTGGCTTAGACCCGATTACGTCAAAAGAAATTATCTTGCTGATGAAATCGGTACAAGAAAAATATAAAACCTCATCCATCATTATTACGCACGATGTAGATTGTGCTAGAGTTATTGCTAATAGAATGATTTTACTTATCGACGGAAAAAACTATGCTGAAGGCACGTTTGCAGAACTTTCTACCTCAGAAGATCCAAAAGTAAAGGCATTTTTTAAATAAGTTTTAAAAACTATGGAAAAATCTGTTACTCAAAAATTAAGACTCGGAATATTTGTTATCCTCGGTACCCTAATTTTCATTATGGCAATTTATTTTATTGGAAATAGGCAAAAACTTTTTGGTAAAACCGAAACGCTACAAGCTCATTTTGAAAATGTAAATGGTCTGCAAGAAGGCAACAACGTTCGGTTTTCGGGGATTAATGCAGGTTATGTTAAAAAAATAGAAATCGTAAACGATACGCTCATCAATGTTGAAATGAATATTGATAAAGACGCATTGAAATTCATCAAAAAAAACTCAATTGCCAGCATTGCTTCTGATGGTTTGGTTGGAAATATGATTGTGAATATTACACCTAATCCTGAAAAAGCGCCCTTCGCAAAATCTGGAGATGTATTGAAAACCGAAAAACGATTATCTACCGAAGATTTACTGAAAACCCTTAACAAAACCAATAATAACGCAGAAAAAATAACGGCCAACATATTAGAAGTTTCTCAAAAAATAAATAACGGAACTGGTACACTCAGTTTGTTGCTTAATGATAAAACCCTAAGCAGCGATGTTAAATTCGGCGTTTCTGACCTCAAATCTAGCATTGCCAATATCAAAAAAACCAGCTCTGAAACGACGAAAACCATTAATGAAGTCAATAAGATTCTTTCTGGGATAAATAATAAAGAAAATATTGTGGCAGTGCTTAAAGACTCTGCTGTTGCTAATAAAATGAGAAGAGCCATCACGCATTTGGACGAAACTTCACAAAACATTAATAAAACCGTAGGAAACCTGAACGAAACCATCAGCAATGCCAAAAACGGAAAAGGCGCAATTAATTACCTTTCTAATGATGCAAATTTGGTGAAAAATATAGATTCTACAATGTATAATCTTAACAAAGCCAGCACTTTGTTAAACCAAAATCTAGAAGCTTTGAAGCATAATTTCTTCTTCAGAGGTTATTTTAAAAAACTGGAAAAAGAAAAGCAAAAAAATCTGAACAATCAGAAATAATTATTTACCGAAAACCTCATCTAGAATTCTTGTAACTTCTTTGTGTTTGGTTACAGGGAAAAGGTGCGTGCCGCCTTTTATTACATAATCGGGCTTAGAATTTTTTGGTGGAAAAACAATGTCTTTATCTGCTAAAATCTGAATTACATTAGGGTTAACCTCTGATTTCCAATCCAGAATTTTATTGATGCTCCATTTTAAATAATGAGGATCTTTCACCACGAAATATTTCCAGAATTTAGGATTATCAGGATCAAAAAGTTTTCTGAAAAAAGCGTACGATTTCAGGGTTTTTTCGCCGAAATAAGACTCAGGAAGTTTAGAAAAAATTCTTGATTTTTTAGCCAAATGAAACGTTACCGACATTTCTTTGTGAGATTTTATGCTTCCTAAAATTACAATTTGTTCTGCAGGCTTCAGTTTATGGATTTCTTGCACCAAAATACCGCCGAAAGAATATCCCAAAAGAGAAAATTTCTCGGAAACATCAACAGGTTCTGCCATTCTTCTCACAAAATGTTCAAAAGTTTCTTCGGCTTCAGGAATAAGCCAATCAATAAAAACAATTTCTGAGAATTTTTTAGGGAAAACAATGTTTTCAAAAACCGTTTTATCTGCTCCTAAACCACTTATTACGTAGAGTTTCATCTTAATAGTTTTGTTATAGCTAAGATACAAAGTATCATTTAAAAAACAATATGCCAAAAGTAAAGTAAAATCCCGAAGCTAATATCTTCGGGATTTAAAACTAAAAACACAAAACCCAAAGATTGCTCTTCGGGGTTTCATTAAAACACAAATGAATTATTTTGCTGTAAATTTAACAACCAAATCAATATCATCTTTTACCACTACATCTTGCATTGTAGATTTGTAAGCGATGTCCCATTTTTGTCTATCAATAGTAAATTTGTCTGATGCAAATGTAACAGCACCTTTAACTACTGAAATTTTTGCAGGGAAAGAAACAGCATTTGTTTTACCTTTAGCTGTTAAAGTTCCTGAAACAATGCTTTTACCGTTTGTTCCTTTTTTAACAGAAGTAATTTTAAAAGTAGCTGTTGGATATTTATCAACTTCGAAGAAATCTCCGTTTTTAAGGTGACCGTTTAGTTTTTGTTGATACTCACCTTGTAAATCTGTTGCGTTGATAGAAGTCATATCTAACACAAAAGTACCACCAACTAATTGGTTCTTTTTAAGAACTACGTTACCCGATTTTACATTAACTGTACCATCGTGAGAAGAAGCTTCTGTTTTAGCAAGTTTGTATCCCCACCAATGAACATCTGATGTTGCAACTTTTTTTGTTTGCCCGAAAGCTAAACCTACTACTAACGCAAATAATAAAGCTAAGTTTTTTGTCATGTCTATATTTTTTAATGAATTAATTATTTTAACACTGCAAAAGTACTTCAGCTTAGCAGGTAGTTTCATTGATGTATGATAAGAAATTCCGTTTTTAAATTTATTTTATCTATAATAAAAAACCTCGCCCAGAATACACCAAGCGAAGTTATAAAAACTTAAAAATTATGAAAAGAGTTTAGCCTTCTGAGAAAGCCCCATAATAAGCGGCTCCTAGAAGTGCTGTTTTGCTATTTAAAATTACATGAATCGGAATACTTTTTAAAAGATGTTCCATTTTATCACTTACGATAAAATTTTCATAGAATTGAGATTTATTGAGAAAACTAAATATTTTTGGTGGAATGCCTCCGCCTAATAATAAACCTCCTGTTGATTTTAATTTAAGTGCCAAACTGGTGGCTTCTCTTGCTATAAATTCTACAAACATATCCATGGCCAAGACACACGTTAAGCTAAGGTCTCTTAATGCAGTTTCGCAAATTACTGCAGAAGGATCGGCTTCTTCAAACCTTTGTGTAAGCCATGCAGGTTCTTCGTGCCCTTTAATATCTCTTAAAAATCTATATATATTGAACAAACCAGGGCCAGAAATAACGGTTTCCCAACTTACAATCCCATAAATTTGTTTTAAATATTGATAAAATTCTACTTCCACATTATTTCTTGGTGAAAATTCTGAGTGCCCACCTTCGGTTGCGAATGGTCTTAAATATTTTCCGTCCCAAAAAAGACCCGCTTCTCCCAAACCAGTTCCTGGAGCTAAAATGGCTACATTACCTTCGGGATTTGGGCAACCTTCGTGGATTGTTGCTAAATATCCTTCATTAATTTCTGCTAAACCATAAGCTGTAGATTCTAAATCATTAATAATACAAACTTTATCTACCAGCGTTTCTTTTTTGATCTGATTGGCATCTAAAGACCAAGGCAAATTGGTTGTAATGCATTTACCATGTAAAACTGGGCCCGCAACGCCTATCGAAATTCTGTTTGGCTTTTGCAAATCATTCTCTCTAATATATTTCTGAATTATATGCGAAAATGATTGATGAGATTTTGAAGAATAAGTTGCCTCATGCTTCATTACCATTTTACCGTTTTCAGAAACAAACCAACCTACATTGGTTTTAGTACCTCCTATATCTGCTGCTAAAATAGAAACATTATCATTTTCAGGATTTTCTATCCCTGGTAAATACAAGGGGAAATTAATCTCCATAGTCATCTCTTTTATCATTTGCTCATGAATTTTCGGTTCAAAACTAATAAATAATACTTTTTTGTCCTAATTAAAGAATATGAGATATATCAAATAACAAAAAAAAGAGGGCTATAAAATAAAACCCCTCAATTAATTAAATCATAAAACTTATTTTAACTTAAGCCTACTATATTTCCATCTTTATCAATATCCATACCTTCTGCTGCTGGTATGCTTGGTAAACCTGGCATTCTCATTATATCTCCCAAAATAGGAATAATAAAGCCTGCTCCTGCGGCAAATTCGAACTCACGAACGGTAACCTTAAAGCCAGTTGGTCTTCCTATTTTCTTCTCATCATCACTTAATGATTTCTGAGTTTTAGCCATACAAATTGGCAGTTTATCAAGACCTAAATCATATATAGATTTTAACTGATTTTTGGCTTTCTGAGAAAAAACAGCCGCATCTGCACCGTAAACTTCTTTGGCAATTGTTTCTATTTTATTTTCTACGGAATCATTTAAATCATACAATCTTCGGAAATTATTTTTAGCTTCATCAATACTTTGCAAAACGGCATTAGCAAGATCTTTCATCCCTTCGCCACCGTGTACAAATTCATCAGCCAAAACGGCTTTAACGCCTAACTTTTCGCATTCTGTTTTTACAAAATCAATTTCTTCTTGAGAATCAGTCGCAAAATGATTGATTGCAATTACTGGGCTCAAACCAAACTTAAATGCGTTTTCAATATGTTTTTTAAGGTTTTCAATACCTTTTTTTACTGCTTGCAAATTTGGGCTTTCATACTCTCCTTTTTTTGCTCCACCATGATATCTTAACGCTCTAATTGTTGCTACAATTACATAAGCATCTGGTTTAAGGTTACCATAATGCCCTTTAATGTGCATAAATTTCTCAGCGCCTAAATCAGCCCCGAAACCAGCTTCCGTCACTACATAATCTGCCAAAGAAAGTCCCATTTTAGTGGCAATAATTGTGTTGGTACCTTGCGCAATATTGGCAAAAGGCCCACCATGAAGAATTGCAGGATTGCCTTCTAAAGTTTGTACTAAATTCGGACGAATAGCGTCTTTTAACAAGATAGCCATTGCACCTTGTGCATTCAAATCTCTGGCGTAAATTGGTTTTTTATCGAAAGTGTAACCTACAAAAATATTGCCCAATCTGTTTTTTAAATCTTCGAAATCTTTTGAAAGACAAAGAATCGCCATTACTTCTGAAGCTGGCGTAATGTTGAAACCTTCTTCTCTGGTAATCCCGTTGGTAGAACCACCCAAACCTACTACGATATGACGAAGACTTCTGTCGTTCATATCCATTACACGTTTCCAAACAATGGTTCTAGGATCTATACTAAGGGTTCTTTTCTTGTCTTGAAGGTTATTATCAATAAGAGCTGAAAGTAAATTATTGGCTTTTTCTACCGCTGAAAAATCTCCCGTAAAATGCAGATTGATATCTACCATCGGGATTACTTGTGCATAACCGCCACCTGCAGCTCCGCCTTTTATCCCAAAAACTGGACCTAAACTGGGTTCGCGAAGTACCGCTACCGCTTTTTTACCGACTTTATTGAGACCATCACACAAACCAACTGAAACCGTAGTTTTACCCTCACCAGCTGGTGTTGGATTAATGGCAGAAACCAAAATTAACTTAGACTGTTTTATCTTCTCTTCGTTAATATATTTTAAAGGAATTTTGGCTTTATACTTGCCGTAATATTCTAAATCTTCTCGGTCTATCCCGATTTTATCTGCTATTTCGCGAATGTGTTTTATCTGTGCCGACTGTGCGATTTCTAAGTCTGTAGGAAAGCTCATAATTTTATAATTTGTTTCATTCCAAATTTACAAGAATTTGTCGGGATTAAGAAAAATTTACAGTTGAGAATTATCATTCAGCTTTTTATACGAATATTTAAAACTCATAAACATTTTTTAATAAATTTTTTTCGCAAAAATCAACAAATTAAAAACAAAAAATCCCTCAAAATTTGAGGGATGATATATTTAAATTTACTTTTTTTAATAATCGAAATTTCTAACGGCTTCTAGCGTTTTATCAATTTCCGTATCATTTATAGCATCAGAGATAAACCACGTTTCATAACCACTTGGCGGAAGATAAATTCCCTGAGCCAACAATTGATGGAAGAAATTATTGAACAACGAATGGTTAGAATCTGCAGCTTCCTCAAAATTAGAAACTCTATTCGTATGGAAGAAAATGCTCATCATACTTCCTTTTCTATTGATTTTATGGGCAATTCCTTTTGCATTGAGAATTTTACCAATTTCAAAATCTAACGTTTCTGTGGTTTTATTGAGTTTTTCGTAGAAATGAGGATTGTTTTTGATGAGTTGAAGCGTGGTCAATCCAGCTCTCATTGCGAGTGGATTTCCGCTTAAAGTTCCCGCTTGATACACATCTCCTCTTGGCGAAAGTTTATTCATAATTTCGTTTCTTGCCGCAAAAGCACCAACTGGCATTCCACCACCAATCACTTTTCCATAAGTTACGATATCTGCTTTTACATTAAAAACTTCTTGAGCTCCACCAAAAGCCAATCTGAAACCCGTCATCACTTCATCAAAAATCAATAAAGCACCGTTTTCATCACAAACTTTTCTTAGATTTTGAAGGAATTGAGTTTCTGGCAAAACGCACCCCATATTTCCAGCAACAGGTTCTACAATAATTGCGGCAATTTCTCCTTGATTATGACGGAATAAATCTTCAACTTGTTCTATATCATTGTATTTTGCTAAAAGTGTATCTTTTGCCGTTCCAGAAGTTACGCCTGGAGAATTTGGATTTCCAAAAGTTGCCGCTCCACTTCCTGCTTTAATCAAAAATGAATCTGAATGACCATGATAGCAACCTTCAAATTTGATAATTTTTTCTCTTCCAGTATAACCTCTTGCCAATCTGATGGCGCTCATACAAGCTTCTGTACCCGAAGAAACCATTCTGATTTGGTCAATATTCGGAACATTTTCGATGATGAATTTAGCAATTTCGGTTTCTAATTCCGTAGGCGCTCCAAAAGAAAAACCTTTTTCTGCCTGTAATTTCACAGCTTCTACTACCTCATCATGAGCGTGACCTACAATTGCTGGTCCCCAAGAATTGATGTAATCTACATATGTTCTGTCATCTGCATCTGTTAAATAAGCACCTTTCGCAGATTTCATAAAAATAGGAACTCCTCCTACAGATTTGAAAGCACGAACTGGCGAATTAACACCTCCTGGAATATATTTGTACGCCTCTTCAAATAAAGCCGAACTTCTTTGATATAACATAATTTTGAAAGTTATGAGTTATAAATTATGAGTTGAATGATTTTATCTAGGTTTTCTGTTTTTAAGATAAATTAATTGACCTTCTTTTACTTTATCTCCATATTCCATGCGGTTTTTGTCATAAAGTTTATCGAGTCTTATTGCAAATTTCTGAGCGATAGAATAC
>JAYRDY010000053.1:0-12237 GCA_041909215.1 Cloacibacterium sp.
AACGTATTGTTACACGAATTACAAGGTCTAGGTCTAGATATAAGACTAGAAGAGTAATTTTAAATTTTAAATGATAAATTTTAGAAGTAAATTTTGATTAAAAATAAAGAAGAAGGCTTGTTGCAGTTGTATTAATCTAAAATCTAAAATCTAAAATCTAAAATCTATAAAAATTATGTCAAATAAAAATAAATCAAGTAGATTTAGTAAAATCACCATCGGTTTAGCCTCTCCCGAAATCATTCTTCAAGAATCAAAAGGAGAAGTTTTAAAGCCAGAAACGATTAACTATAGAACTCACAAACCAGAAAGAGATGGTTTATTCTGCGAGAAAATCTTCGGTCCTGTAAAGGATTATGAGTGTGCTTGCGGTAAATACAAGAGAATTCGTTACAAGGGAATCGTTTGCGACCGTTGTGGTGTAGAAGTAACCGAGAAAAAAGTACGTAGAGAGAGAATTGGGCACATTAATTTAGTAGTTCCAGTGGCTCACATCTGGTATTTCCGTTCACTTCCAAACAAAATTGGTTACCTTTTAGGATTACCTTCTAAGAAATTAGATATGATTATTTACTACGAAAGATACGTAGTAATTCAACAAGGTATTGCTAAAAAAGCGGATGGTTCTGATTTCGAAGACAAAGAATTCCTTACAGAAGAAGAATATCTAGATATTCTAGAAACACTCCCTATTGAAAACCAATATTTAGACGATTCAGACCCTAACAAGTTTGTCGCTAAAATGGGTGCAGAAGCAGTAGAAGAGTTATTAAAAAGAATAGATCTAGACGCACTTTCTTTTGATCTTCGTCATAAAGCTCACAATGAGTCTTCTAAACAAAGAAGAACAGAAGCATTAAAAAGATTAAACGTAGTAGAAGCTCTTAGAGGTGCGAACACAAGAATGATTAACCGCCCAGAATGGATGGTAATGCGTGTTCTTCCTGTAATACCACCAGAACTAAGACCATTAGTTCCGTTAGATGGAGGTAGATTCGCAACATCAGATCTTAACGATTTATACAGAAGAGTTATCATTAGAAACAACCGTCTAAAAAGACTTTTAGAGATTAAAGCTCCTGAAGTTATCCTTAGAAATGAAAAGCGTATGCTTCAAGAAGCGGTAGATTCATTATTTGATAACACCAGAAAATCATCTGCAGTAAAATCAGAATCAAACAGACCTTTGAAATCACTTTCAGATTCATTGAAAGGTAAACAAGGGCGTTTCCGTCAAAACTTATTAGGGAAAAGGGTAGATTACTCTGCACGTTCGGTAATTGTTGTAGGGCCAAACCTTCAACTCCACGAGTGTGGTCTTCCTAAAGATATGGCAGCAGAACTTTACAAACCGTTTATCATTAGAAAACTAATAGAAAGAGGTATTGTAAAAACCGTAAAATCTGCAAAAAGAATTATTGATAGAAAAGAACCAGTAGTTTATGATATTCTAGAAAACGTGATGAAAGGTCACCCAGTTCTACTGAACCGTGCACCTACCCTTCACAGATTGGGTATCCAAGCGTTCCAACCTAAAATGATTGAAGGTAAAGCAATCCAACTTCACCCATTAGTAACAACGGCATTCAACGCCGACTTCGATGGTGACCAGATGGCGGTACACTTACCATTAGGGCCAGAAGCAATTCTAGAAGCGCAATTACTAATGTTAGGTTCTCAGAATATCTTGAACCCTGCAAATGGTTCTCCTATTACCGTACCTTCTCAGGACATGGTTCTTGGTCTTTATTTTATGACTAAAGAATTAAGCTCTACAGAAGAGATTAAAGTAAAAGGAGAAGGCTTAGTATTCTATTCTCCAGAAGAAGTAGAAATTGCTTACTCTGAAGGACAGGTTTCTCTTAACGCAAAAGTTAGATGTAGATTACCTCATAAAACTGAAGAAGGAGAAATTGTAACTAAACTTCAAGAAACTACTGTTGGTAGAATTTTATTCAACCAAATCGTTCCTAAACAAGTAGGTTATATTAATGAATTATTGACTAAAAAATCATTAAGAAACGTAATTGGTAGAATCTTAGCAGATACAGATTTCCCAACTACTGTTAAGTTCCTTGATGATATGAAGAACCTAGGTTATATGAACGCCTTCAAAGGTGGTCTTTCTTTCTCATTGGCTGATATTGTTGTACCAGCAGAAAAGAAAACCATGATTGCTCAAGCTATCGAAACGGTAGATGAAATCAAAGGGAACTATAACATGGGGCTTATCACAGATAACGAACGTTATAACCAAGTTATTGATGTTTGGACTCGTACAAACGCATCATTAACAGAAATGATTATGAGCAGAATGAAAACCGACAAAGGAGGTTTCAACTCTGTTTATATGATGCTAGATTCTGGGGCAAGGGGTTCTAAAGAACAAATTCGTCAGTTATCGGGTATGAGAGGTTTGATGGCAAAACCACAAAAAGCAGGTGCTGTAGGAGCAGAGATCATCGAAAACCCAATTATTGCAAACTTTAAAGAAGGTTTATCAATTTTGGAATACTTTATCTCTACCCACGGTGCACGTAAAGGTCTTGCGGATACCGCTCTTAAAACAGCAGATGCTGGTTACTTAACAAGAAGATTGGTAGATGTTGCCCAAGACGTTATCATTACAGAAGACGATTGTGGCACATTAAGAGGTACAGAAGTTTCTGCACTGAAGAAAAATGATGAGATTGTAGAAAAACTATCCGAAAGAATTTTAGGTAGAGTTTCTCTTCATAACGTTTACGATCCAGAAACTGATGAAATCTTGGTTAATGCTGATGAAATCATCAACGAAGAACTAGCGAAAAAAGTAGAAGCTGCAGGAATAGAAGCCGTAGAAGTTCGCTCACCATTAACTTGTGAAGCTAAAAAAGGTATCTGTGCTAAGTGTTACGGACGTAACCTTGCAACAGGTAAACCAATCCACATGGGCGAAGCCGTTGGGGTTATTGCAGCACAATCTATTGGGGAACCAGGTACACAGCTTACCTTAAGAACCTTCCACCAAGGGGGTACTGCAGGTAACGTTTCAGAAAACCCGACTATCGTTGCAAAAAGAGATGGTATTGTAGAATTTGATGAACTTAGAACCATTATTTCTGAAGACGAAAATGGTAATGAAGCAGATGTTGTAATCTCTCGTTCTACAGAATTTAGATTAGTAACAGATAATGCAGCAAGAACACCATTAATGGTAGTTAACGTACCTTACGGTTCTGCACTTTCTGTAAAACCTGGCGATAAAGTTAAAAAAGGTGATCTAATTGCAAAATGGGATCCATATAACGCAGTTATCATCGCAGAAACTGCTGGTAAAGTAGAATACGAAGACATTATCCAAGGTATTTCTTTCCAATTAGAAATAGACGAACAAACAGGTTTCGAAGAAAAAGTAATCTCTGAATCTAGAAATAAAAAAGCAATCCCTACCTTAAAAGTAGTAGATTCTAAAGGTGTTGAGCAAAAAGCATACAACTTACCAGTAGGAGCTCACTTAATGGTAAATGATGGCGAAAAAATTAAAGCAGGTAAAGTTTTAATTAAAATTCCTAGAAAATCTGCAAAAGCAGGGGATATTACTGGTGGTTTACCAAGAGTTACCGAATTGTTCGAAGCAAGAAACCCATCAAACCCAGCGGTTGTTACAGAAATTGACGGGGTGGTTTCTTACGGAAAAATTAAGAGAGGTAACAGAGAACTTGTTGTAGAATCTAAAACAGGTGAGGTTAAGAAATATTTAGTAAAACTTTCTAACCAAATCTTAGTTCAGGAGAATGACTTCGTGAGAGCTGGTTCGCCTCTTTCTGACGGTTCTGTTACACCAGATGATATCTTAAGAATTAAAGGCCCAACAGCCGTACAAGAATACTTAGTAAACGAAATTCAGGAAGTTTACCGTTTACAAGGGGTGAAAATTGATGATAAACATTTCGAAATCATCGTAAGACAAATGATGACTAAAGTAGAAATTGTAGATGGCGGTGATACCCAATTCTTAGAAGGTTCTTTAGAGCATAAATACGATTTCATCGAAGAAAACAATAGAGTATTCGGTTTAAAAGTTGTTGTAGAACCAGGCGATTCTAAAATCTTTAGAGCAGGACAAATGATTACTGCTAGAGAATTAAGAGACGAAAACTCTAAACTGAAGAGAGAAGATTTACAATTAGTAGAAGTTCGTGAAGCGCTTACTGCAACTGCAACACCAGTATTACAAGGTATTACTAGAGCAGCGTTACAGACTAAGTCTTTCATGTCTGCAGCATCATTCCAGGAAACTACTAAAGTTCTAAACGAAGCAGCAGTTTCTGGTAAAGTAGATTTCTTGAGTGGTCTTAAAGAAAATGTAATTGTAGGTCACAGAATTCCTGCAGGTACAGGTCTTAAAGATTATCAAAATGTAATCGTAGGTTCTAAAAAAGAATTCGAAGATTTAAATTAATACAAATAAAAGGGTTTGAAGATGGTTTTACCACTCTTCAGACTCTTTTTTATTAAAAAATATAATTAACTTATTAAAACTTATAAAAATGGATAACAACCAAAATCAAGATCAAAACATCAATATCCAATTAAACGAAATGGTAGCTGCTGGTGCATATTGCAACCTTGCATTAGTAAACCACTCTCCATCTGAGTTTGTATTAGATTTTATCCAACTAATGCCAGGTGTACAACAAGCTCATGTAAGAAGCAGAGTTATCTTAGCTCCTCTTCATGCAAAAAGAGTTTTAGCTGCATTACAACAAAATATTCAAAACTATGAAGCTCAGTTCGGAGAAATCCAAGAAGTTGAACCTTTCGTAGTAGGTGGAGGTAACGCACAAGCTTAGTATTTTACTTAAAATATTATATATGCAATCCCGACAATTATTGTCGGGATTTTTTTTGAAAATATTTTTAATTTTTATTGATGATTTATATCTAAAAAATGAAACCATAGAACTTTAATTTTACTGAAAATTCAGTCCTACAATCCCTGAAAAGTCTTTATATTTGTGGTAAATCGTCTGTAATGAAGAAATTCTTGTATATCCTTTCTGTGTTCGCTTTTACTTTATTTTTGGCTCAAAATAAGCCAGTAGATACGGCACAAGTAGTTGTTCCAAATAGAGTAAATGCTCCTTTAGTTAAAGAAAAACCCTATTTAATTTTAATTTCTACAGATGGTTTTAGATATGATTATGCCAAAAAATATAACGCCGAAAATCTTTTAAAACTCTCTAAACAAGGCGTAAGTGCAAAAGCAATGTTGCCTAGTTTCCCAAGTATAACTTTCCCAAACCATTGGTCTTTAATTACTGGTTTGTATCCTTCGCATCACGGGTTGGTAGATAATTTTTTCTATGATTATTCTAGAAAAGAATTTTATGCGATGAGCAAAAAAGAAAATGCAGAAGACGGTTCTTGGTACGGTGGAATTCCGCTTTGGAGTTTGGCAGAGCAGCAAGGTGTAGTTTCGGCTTCATTACAATGGGTAGGTTCTGCAAGTGATGCAGGCAAAACCAGACCCACATATTATTACCGCTATCACGAGAAATTTACACCTTCAGAGAAAGTTAATAAAGTCGTTAATTGGTTGAAGTTGCCAGAAGACGTTCGTCCACACTTCATATCATTATATTTCCCAGAGGTTGATGCAGCAGGGCATCATTTCGGGCCAGAATCAGAAGAAGCCAAAAATGCCGTGAAATTGATAGATAATGCTGTTGGCGATTTGGTGAAAAAGGTAAATAATCTTGGACTTAAAAATGTAAATTTTATCTTCGTTTCAGACCACGGAATGGTAAAGGTTGATAAAGGAAATCTTTTGGATATTCCTGAAATTTTGCTCAATAAAAACCGTTTTGATTTTTATAATTCTCAAACTTTATTGCGAGTTGTGGTGAAAAATCCTGATGAAGTAAAAACAGTTTACAAAGAACTGAAAAAGAATAAAACTGACGATTATAAAGTCTATTTAGCCAAAAAATTCCCTAAAAAACTACATTACGGAACGAAAGACGACAAATATAACCGCATCGGTCAGATTTTATTAGTTCCAAATGCGCCGAAAATATTTTTAGAAAAAGGCAAGAAAACTTCGGTTGGTAAACACGGTTACAATCCTTACAAAACCCCTGAAATGAAGGCGGTTTTCTATGCTTGGGGAGATGTTTTTAAAAATAATATGATGATTGATGAATTCCCGAATGTAAACGTTTATCCTTTGGTTGCTGAAATTCTTGGTCTGAAAATTTCTGAACCTATAGATGGACAATTAAAAGAGGTTGATAAATCTTTGAAATAACTTTAGTCAAACTCTTCAAAAGATATTTTTAACTGAACGGAAACCTGTTTTTTCTCTTCGGTGTTGAGGTTAGAAAGGGATAAGCCGAGAAGTCTGATTGCTTTATTAAAAGGTCTGAGTTCCCAAAGTTTTTGAGCTATTTCGTAGAAATCATCTGCATTTTCATAATACACTTCTTGGGTTTTGCTGCGGGTATATTGTGAGAAATCTTTGTATTTAATTTTTAAAGTCAACGTTTTGCCTTTAATTTCTCTTTTAGAAAGCCTAGATTCTAATTCTTCACTCAATGTTTTTAGTTTTTGATTGAGTTCTTCATCTTCATTAATATCATCCCAAAAAGTATGTTCAACGGCTACACTTTTTTGTATTCTGTTGGGCTTTACTTCGCCGTGGTGTATTCCTCGAACCACGTTGTAATAATATGCGCCAGATTTCCCGAATAATCTTATTAGTTCTTCCAAAGATTTTGCCTTCAAATCTTTGCCTTTAAAAATCTGCAAACTATACATTTTATTGGCAGTAACCTTCCCAATTCCGTAAAATTTTTCGATAGGTAATTCTTCTAAAAATTCTAGAATTTGGGTAGGATGAATGGTTTTTTGTCCGTTCGGTTTGTTAATGTCCGAAGCTACTTTGGCCAAAAATTTATTCACCGAAATTCCCGCAGAAGCGGTGAGCCCTGTTTCTTCAAAAATTCTTTTCCGTATTTCTCTGGCAATTTCATTGGCAGATTCTATTCCTTTTTTGTTTTCGGTGACGTCTAAATAAGCTTCGTCTAGAGAAAGTGGTTCTACCAAATCGGTAAATTCGTGAAATATCGCTCTAATTTTTTGCGAAATTTCTTTATATCGAGCAAAATGAGGCGGAACAAAAATAAGTTGAGGGCATTTTTCTTTCGCAATTTTACTCGACATTGCAGAGCGAACGCCAAATTTTCTGGCTTCATAACTTGCCGCAGCTACTACACCTCTGTGTTCTCCTCCTACAGCAATTGGTTTTCCTTTAAGCTCAGGATGGTCATACTGTTCCACAGAAGCATAAAATGCGTCCATATCTATATGTATTATTTTTCGCTGAGGAAATTCCATACACAAAGATAAGGATTTGAGAGTTTTTAGAAATTTTGAAACAAAAAACGCTTCAAAAAATTTGAAACGTTCTATATTTTACTTTTATCTTCCGTCTTTCGACTTCCAATTTTTAATTTTTATTGATAATTCTTTACCAAACCTTTTACAATTTTAATAACATTCGGCATTGCTTTATTGGCAGCTTCTAAAACTTCGTCATGAGAAACGGTGAAGGCAATATCTGGTCCGCCTACATCAGTAATGATAGAAATCCCGAAACAATCCATGCCCATATGTTTGGCTACAATTACTTCTGGTACGGTGCTCATTCCTACAGCATCACCACCAACAGCTCTTACCATTCCGTATTCTGCTGGTGTTTCGAAAGTAGGACCTTGTAATGCTAAATAACATCCTTTATGTACTTTTATTTCTAAATTTTGAGCAACTTCTTGGGCAACAGCAATCATTTTTCTGTTGTAAGGTTCGCTCATATCTACAAATCTAGGCCCGAGTTCATCAATGTTTTTTCCACGAAGCGGATGTTCTGGCATCATATTAATATGATCATCAATAATCATTATATCTGCTACTCTAAAATTTGGGTTTACGCCACCAGAAGCATTAGAAACAATAAGATTTTGAATTCCCAACAATTTAAAAACTCTGAAAGGGAAGGTAACCGTTTCCATAGAATGTCCTTCGTAATAATGGAATCTACCACTCATCATCAAAACTTTTTTACCTTCTAAAAGTCCATAAATTAATTTTCCACCGTGGCCAACCACTGTAGTTTGTGGGAAATTAGGGATTTCGTGATATTCTAGCGTATGTATAGCTTCTACTTCGTCTTGCAATTTACCTAAACCTGAACCTAAAACGATGGCGAAATCAGGTGTTTCTTTAATAATATTTTTAATGAATTGGGCAGTTTCTTTAATTCTTTCTAACATAATCTTCAATAATTTGGTTCAGTTCTTCAGCTTTATCAATTTCTACATTAATGGGCCAATAAAATAATTTTTCTCTTAGGTAATCAAAAGTTTTAAGACGAACGTAATCTTTTTCTGTGGTTAAAATAATTTTGTATTCTCCTAACTTTTGAAATTCTTTTTTAATGTTCTCAATATCTGCAATAGAAAACGCATGGTGATCTTTAAATTTAAGATGTTTAATGCGTTGCGTGTATCTTTTCAGTTCGTTTTCTACCAAAGTTGGATTTGCAATACCTGTAATCAGCAAAATATCATAATAATCTAAATTCTGAACAGGGATTTGCTGGCGTTTATTTATCACATTTTCATCATAATTAATAGATGAAAAGAATACTTTTTGGTAATATTTGGGTTTAATTCTAGAAATATAGAATTGTTTTTTCTCTTCCGTTAAAATTTCGGGACATTTGGTAACTACAATAATGTCGGCACGTTTTGCACCGCGTCTAGATTCTCTAAGATTACCAGCGGGTAAAACAAAATCTCTGAAATAAGGATCGTTATAATCCGTAAGCAGTACATTGAAGCCTGGTTTTATTCTTCTGTGTTGGTAGCTGTCATCCAGCAGAAGAACATCTAAATCCATATCCTCAATAATTTTTTTGGCACCAAAAACACGGTCTTCGCAAACGCCAATCACAAATTTATTGCGAAAACGTTCGAAGAGTTGCATCGCTTCATCACCTACCATTTTGTAAGTGCTGTCGTAATTTACAATGCCGTAACCTTTGGTTTTTCTTCCGTAACCTCTAGAAAGAACGCCCGTTCTGAAGTTTTTCGATAAAAAATCTGCCAAATACATTACCATTGGCGATTTTCCGCTTCCGCCAACAGATAAATTACCGACACCAATAATCGGAGTTTTAAATTTCGTAGAAGGAAAAATTCCCCAATCGTACATTCTGTTGCGCATTGCCGTTACAAAATGATAAACCAAGGAAAAAGGGTAGAGGTACCATCTTTTCATAGCTTGCAAATTTACGAAATTTTTGAAGATTTTCAGAAATCAGCAATATTTACTTATTAACAAGAACTTTCTTAGTTATGATAACATTTTTAACAACCTACCATTCCTTTTCTTATCTTTGTTGTTTCATACACAAATTATGGTTTTATCAATGACGGGCTTCGGAAGAGCCGAAGGTATTTTTGAAGGAAAAAAAATTACAATAGAGCTTAAATCACTCAACAGCAAATCTTTTGATTTGAATCTGAGAATTCCGCTTCGTTACAAAGAAAAAGAATTCGAGGTAAGAAAATTACTCAATGATATTATTCTTCGCGGTAAGGTAGATTGCTACATTAACTGTGAAACGTTGGATGATTGTAATGATGTGAAAATCAATCAGGATATTGTAAAAGCTTACATGAACCAGCTTAGAGAAATTTCGCCTGATGCAGAAGAGTTTGAATACCTTAAAATGGCCATCAGAATGCCAGAAGCCATCAACGGAAAGCCAGCAGAATTGAATGATGCAGAATGGAAATTTTTAGAAAATTTAATCAAAGAAGCATTAGATAAATTTATTGATTTCAGAAAAACCGAAGGCGCTATTCTGCAAGAAGAATTGTATAAAAACCTTAAAAATATCGAAGAAAATCTGGCAAAAGTAATTCCTTTTGAAGAAGAAAGAATGGTAGCGGTTAAAGAACGTTATCAAAACACTTTGAAGGAGTTCGAATCGGTAGATGAAACCAGATTCTACCAAGAAATGGCTTATTATACAGAAAAATTAGATATTTCTGAAGAGAAAGTTCGTTTGGCGCAACATCTTAAATACTATAATGAAGTGATGAAAAACGAAGATTTCAATGGTAAAAAGCTCGGTTTTATTTCGCAGGAAATCGGTAGAGAAATCAATACATTAGGTTCAAAAGCCAATCATCATGAAATCCAAAAATTAGTAGTGATGATGAAAGACGATTTAGAAAAAATTAAAGAACAAACGCTTAACGTATTATAGTTGTTGGTTGATGGTTGTCTGTTGATAGATTTTCAGACAACCATCAACTATCAACCATCAACCAAAAAAATGAACAAAGTAATTATATTTTCAGCACCTTCAGGAAGTGGAAAAACCACTTTGGTAAAACACTGTTTACAGATTTTTCCTCAATTGCAATTTTCTGTTTCAGCAACTACCAGAGCTTTGAGAGGTGAAGAAATTCATGGGAAAGACTATTTTTTTCTTTCAGTAGAAGAATTTAAAAAACTCATTTCAGAAGAAGCTTTTGTAGAATACGAAGAAGTGTATCACGATAAATTTTACGGAACGTTGAAATCTGAAGTCGAAAGAACTTGGAATGAAGGAAAAGTGGTAATTTTTGATGTAGATGTAGTGGGCGGTGTAAACCTTAAAAAGATTTTCGGTGAAAAAGCACTGTCTATTTTCATTGCGCCACCTTCTATTGATGAATTGGAACGAAGATTGATATCTAGAGCTACAGATGATTTAGAAACCATCAAAACCAGAGTAGCCAAAGCCAAACACGAAATGTCTTACGCAGAAGAATTTGATGAAATTGTAATCAATGATGATTTAGAAACTTCCAAAAAAGAAATCGAACGTTTGGTAGAGAAATTTATTGAGAATTAAAATACCAATTACTAATAACCCAATACTAAATACCAATTACCAAAATACTAAATACTAAAAATGAAACATACATTAGACACTGCCATTTCGAATATGCCTGTTAAAGGATTTTTAGATTTAAAAGAATTTCAAATTCCGCAAGGTGAAGATTTGGTGAAAGCCATTTTGGAACTTAAAAAAGAAAAAAATGCGGTGATTTTGGCGCATTATTATCAACCAGCAGAAATTCAGGATATTGCAGATTATCTCGGAGATTCTCTTCAATTGGCGAGAGCAGCCAAAGATACAGATGCAGATATGATTGCGTTTTGCGGAGTGCATTTTATGGCAGAAGCGGCAAAAATTTTGAACCCAACTAAAAAAGTGGTTTTACCAGATTTATTGGCAGGTTGTAGTTTGGCAGATGGTTGTAGCGGTGAAGGTTTACGAGAAATGCGCGAAAAACATCCTAATGCTCTTATCGCAACTTACATCAATTGTAACGCAGAAACCAAAGCCGAGTCTGATATTATTGTAACCAGTTCTAACGCGGAAATCATTATTAATGCTTTGCCAAAAGATAAACCTATAATTTTCGCACCAGATAAAAATTTAGGGAAATATCTTTCTCAAAAAACAGGAAGAGAAATGATTCTTTGGGACGGCAGTTGCATTGTTCACGAAGCATTTTCGATGGAAAGAATTGCCAAACAATTGGCGGAAAATCCTGATGCTAAATTAATTGCACATCCAGAATCCGAAACTGCGGTTTTAGATTTGGCACATTTTATAGGTTCTACCTCTGCATTGTTAGATTACGTGCAAAAAGATGATTGTCAGAAGTTTATCGTGGCGACAGAAGAAGGAATTCTCCACGAAATGAAAAAACGAGCTCCTGAAAAAGAACTCATTCCAGCTTTGGTGTATGATGAAAGTTGCAACTGTTCAGAATGTTTCTTTATGAAAAGAAATACTTTAGAAAAGTTGTATTTATGTATGAAATATGAACTTCCAGAAATCACAATGGACGAAGAACTTCGCTTAAAAGCTTTAAAACCAATCGAAGCAATGTTAGAATTGAGTAAAACAATTAAGTAATTTTACGTTCACTTTGTCAAAGATATTACTATTTTCCGATATTTCATTTGATTGCTTCAAAGTGCTTGTTTCAGTGGACTTTACAATTTTAAGATAAGAAAACTAACGAATCCGAAAGCATCCAAATTAAGAGTTTGTTGAACTGCTTGTTGTACTTTTGTATCAGGTTGCTTCCCTTTGCGAAACCTCCTATTTAAGAGGTTTCT
>JAYRDY010000054.1:0-12210 GCA_041909215.1 Cloacibacterium sp.
AGAAACCAACTCAAAAAAAATCAACGAAGGAAACGGAACAATCATATGGAAACCTATTAATAATAAATGGTTTTTGGAGTCTGAAAACCTGAAAACGAAAATGGGTTCCAGCAGTTTTGAAACTTCTAAAAAAGACAGCATCAAAAAAGACGAAAAGAAAAAATTTAAAACCAAAAAATTTGGAAATTACCTTTATGTTAAAAATCAATATTTTGATTTTAAAATTAATGAACCTCAAAAAGCCGAAGACTACAAAGGTTATTCTTTAGAGGTTAAAAAAACAGACGGAAGTCTGCTTTCTCAGTACAGAACAGACTCTTTAACTGCAAGAGAAAGTGCCACTTACAACAAAATAGACACTTTGGTTAAAAAAGCTAATTTCGACAAAAAAGTAAGCCTTTTCACCAATTTAATGAAAGGAAATCTTCGCTATAAAATGATAGATTTCGACCTTACTAAAATTTTTAATTACGATAAATATCAAGGCGTAAGATTAGGAGTTGGTGCAAAACTCAACGAAAAATTTAGCAAAACTTTTTCGCCTGATGCCTATTTCGGGTACGGTTTTAGAGACCACACTTGGAAATATGGAGCAGGTTTAGATTTTAAAATTTCGCAAAAAAGAACTTCTATTTTCAGAATTCAATATTTTGACGATGTTTTTGCAGCAGGCAGATTTAGCGATTATCTTTGGGATAATTTCACCAAATTGAAAGATAATGATGTTGATTTACACAATGCTAATTTTTATAAAAACCAACAAATCGCCACTTCATTTTTGTATGATGTTTCTAATTCTTTAACCTTAAAAATTGGACTGCAAAAAGAAAAACAAAAAGCGCTTTTCAAATATCAGTACAAAAACTTTGACAATGATTTTGAAAACTTTAGCACTACTCTATCACTAAAATATGCGCCAAATGATAAAAATATTATGACTCCTGGCGGAAAATATACTTACGAAAAAAAATTCCCTCAGTTTTTCATTAATTTTGAAAAAGGAATGGAAACCTTCGGCGGAAAATTAGATTATCAAAGGTTTGATGCGTTGGCTATTCATCAATTCAGAAGTAAATTAGGCGTTACCAACATGAAATTTTTTGGTGGAATTTCTTCTGGAACGGCCCCAATTTGGAAAAATTTTGAATTGATGGGACAAACCAGTTTAGCGTCTAATAACTGGGATGCAAAAATCAATTTTCATTCTAATTTAGGCTTTGTTACCATGCCTTCTGGCACTTTTTATGCTGATAAATTCGTGGCATTTCAAGTTTCGCAGTTATTACCATTCAGATTTAAAACCATAGGAAAAGGCTATTCCTCTTTGCAATTAGAATATCAAACAGCGGTCGGGAATTTCAAAAATCCAGAAGATCATCAGTTTAATTTCACTCCATTAAATCATAACTATCAAGAAGTTGGTCTTATTTGGAACCGATTTTTGGGAACAGGTTTAGGAGTTGGATTTTCTTATCGTCTTGGTTATTATCAAACTTCAGAGTTTAAAGATAATTTCGGAATACAGTTGAAATTTGCAGGATTTTAAACTCAAAAAAACAATTATTCCGAAGGAAATCAATTGATAAAATCCTTCGGAATAGTATTGTAATTTCATTTCCACAAACCTCGTTTTTTATTTCTAGCAGATTTTTCAGCTTTGGTGAAACCCTCTACAAATTTTACATTTGGAGGGAAAGTAGCAACCACCGCATAACCGTTTTCCACTAAATGTCGATTGAGAAAAACACCGTTTTCTAAATAAGCGTAAGCCAAAATTCTTCCGTATCTGTCGGTTTTTTGAACATCAAAAGTCAGTTTTACTTTTTTATTTTTAAGAAGATTGGTTAGATAAATTTTCGCTTCTTTCCCGAAATATTCTTTACGAACTTTCGTGCCCACATTATAACTTTCTGGCGCATCAATCCCAATTAATCTGATTTTAAATTTTTCTGAATTTTCGGTTTTTACGTAAAAAGTATCGCCATCTGATATTTTAGAAACTTCGTAAAATGTATTTTCTTTGAGTTGAGCGTTCAACATTACGACTAAGAAAAGTAAAACTATTTTTAAAAATTTCAATCTCATAAATATCAATTTGTCAAAGACAATTTTTGCGCCTTAAACACATTCTAATTTTAAAATTAAAATATTGCGTCTTTGCGTTGAAATAAACTATTTTTGCAAATCTAAAGATTTTAGTTTTGATTACAACAGACCAACTTAAAGATACACAAAAACGCATCGAAGATTTGTATAAATTTCTTCAAATTGAAAAGAAGAAACTAGAAATAACCAACGATGACGAAAAAACAGCCGCTCCAGAATTTTGGGACAACCCGAAAGAAGCCGAAATTTTCTTAAGACAACTTCGCTCCAAAAAAAAATGGGTAGAAGAATACGAAGAAATCAATACCCAATTTGAAGATTTGCAAGTTTTGGTAGAATTTGCCAAAGAAGACGCAGATTCTGAGAAAGAATTAGACGAGCAATTCCCTGAATTGGTTGAAAAAATAGAAAATCTAGAGTTCAAAAATATGCTTTCTAATGAAGGCGACGAACTTTCGGCAGTTCTGCAAATTACCGCAGGAGCTGGTGGCACAGAATCTTGCGATTGGGCTTCTATGTTGATGAGAATGTACCAAATGTGGAGCGAAAAACAAGGCTACAAAATCCGTGAACTGAATTACCAAGAAGGCGATGTTGCGGGTGTAAAAACGGTAACACTCGAAATTGACGGAGAATATGCTTTTGGTTATCTGAAAGGCGAAAACGGAGTTCACAGATTGGTGAGAATTTCTCCTTTTGATTCTAATGCAAAGCGCCACACCAGTTTCGTTTCGGTGTACGTTTATCCTTTGGTTGATGATACGATTGAAATCAACATCAATCCTGCAGATATTTCTTTTGAAACGATGCGAAGTTCTGGAGCAGGTGGACAAA
The DNA here is from genome assembly GCA_041909215.1 of Cloacibacterium sp. Classification (GTDB taxonomy): domain Bacteria; phylum Bacteroidota; class Bacteroidia; order Flavobacteriales; family Weeksellaceae; genus Cloacibacterium. The sequence goes on from JAYRDY010000054.1 coordinate 2,941, forward strand.
ACGTAAACAAGGTAGAAACTGCAGTTCGCCTTCGTCACGCTCCTACAGGAATTATTATTGAAAATTCTGAATCTCGTTCTCAACTTCAAAATAAAGAAAAAGCGATGCAACTTTTGAAATCTCGTCTCTACGAAATGGAATTGGAAGAACGTATGAAAGCCAGAAACGAAATTGAAGCCAATAAAATGAAAATTGAATGGGGAAGCCAAATTAGAAATTACGTAATGCATCCTTATAAATTGGTAAAAGACGTGCGTTCTGGTTTCGAAACTTCGGATGTTGATGGCGTAATGAACGGAAATCTTACTCCATTTTTGAAAGCATTTTTAATGAATGAAGGAACTGCGGTTTCTGATGATGATTTTGATTTGTAATAAAAAAATCAACTAAAAACCATAATTTTATAAAAATAATTTATATTTTAGTTGAAAATTACAACCAAATGAAAAGAAATATTTCTTTTTTGATTTTAATAAGCGTTTTTACTGTTTCTAAAGCGCAAATGAAAGATTCTACTAAATTTGAAAAAACAAATGTATATTCTTTAAAAATAGCAAATCCAACTATAAACAAACCTTTGTTTTTTAAAGAAAATCAAGGAAGTGATATCCAAAGAAATCTGAATCAACTGAATACTCAATTTTCGGTTAATCCTTATCAAATCAAGAAAAACCAAATGAATCCTAATGGCTCTGCAACTCCAAAACAAGCTATTATAAGTGGTTTAATTAAAGGTTTGAGCAAATAATAAAAAAGGAAGTTTCAATTTAAACTTCCTTTTTCTTTGAAAAAAATATTTGTTTGAGTAAAGGGACATTGGCTAGAATGATGATTCCCCAAATCATTAGTTCTAGATTGTCTTTTACCCATTGTATTCTGCCTAAATTATAGCCTAAAAGCCCAATAACACCCACCCAAAGAAATGCACCTATAATGCTAAAAATTAGAAAGGTAGAATATTTGACTTTGGTAGAACCACATAAAAACGGAACAATAGTTCTTACAACTGGCACAAAACGAGCGATAATAATAGAGTTTTTACCATTTTTATCAAAAAAAGCTTTTGCTTTTTCTACATGACTTTTCTTAATAAAACGGTCTTTTTCACTATTCATAATGTAATCTCCGAAGCGTTTTCCTACGTAATAATTTACATTATCACCTAAAATTGCGGCAAACATTAACAATGGAATTACAATCCAAATATTTAGAGATTCTTCTTGAGCCAAAAGACCAATAGTAAAAATAAGTGCATCACCAGGAAGAAAAGGCATTAAAAACGAAGCTACAATTAAGCCTGTTTCTGCAAAAACAATTGCAAAAAGAAAGACATAAACCCAATTATTGTATTTTTCTATAATAGAAAGTAATACTTGATCAGGTTTTGAAACAAAATCAATGATAAAATTCCAAATGCTTTCTAACATTTTTTATTTCTTTCTTTTAATTGCCTTAAAGATAATAGGTAAAACTGAAATAAATACAATTCCTAAAACAAATTTTTCAAAATTTAGTTTAACCCACTCTATATTTCCAAGGAAATACCCCAATAAACTGATAGAACAAACCCAAAGAATTGCTCCAGAAATACAATATAATATATACGTTCTATATTTCATTTCACCAGCTCCAGCTACAAAAGGAGCTATGGTTCTTACAATCGGGATAAATCTTGCTAAAATCACCGTTTTACCACCGTTTTCAGCAAAATATCTTTCTGTATCTTCGATATGAGATTTCTTCAAAAATAAAATCTTTTCTTTAGACTGTATAAAATCTCCAAACTTTTTGCCAATAAAATAATTGAGATTATCTCCTAAAAGCGCTGCCAATATTAATAATGGTATAATGGTATAAATATCTATCTGTCCAGTAGTAGAAGCAATAAGACCCACTGCAAAAAGCAGAGAATCTCCTGGTAAAAATGGCATTACCACAACGCCAGTTTCCACAAAAACTACTAAAAATAAAAATAAATAAATGTAAATTCCGTAATCTCTAATAATCTGAGTAAGTACTAATAAAGGATTTCCTAAAAAATCTAGGCCAAATTGTATCAATTCCATTAAGTTAATTTATATTGGCAAAGATAATATTTAAAAACAAAAACGGCTGTTAAAGAATTCTAAAAAAATCAATAAAAAGCCATTTAAAAACCTTAACTTATTTTTGTAATTTTACCGCATGATTTCTCAAAAAACCATAGACCAAATATTTTCAACCATTAGAGTTGAAGAAATTATTGGCGAATATGTTCAATTGAAACGGGCAGGCTCTAACTTCAAAGGTCTGAGTCCGTTTCATGATGAAAAAACGCCAAGTTTTGTGGTTTCTCCGAGTAAACAAATCTGGAAAGATTTCTCCTCTGGCAAAGGCGGAAGCGCCATCACTTTTTTGATGGAAATAGAGAATTTCACGTATCCAGAAGCACTTCGTCATGCTGCTAAAAAATACGGAATTGAAATTGAGGAAGACAAAATAGAATATTCTGAAGAGCAAAAAAAAGCACAAACTGAAAGAGAATTACTCTACAAAATTCACGAAGTTGCCAATACTTTCTTTCAAGAAATTCTTTGGGAAAACGAAGAAGGCAGAGCCATTGGACTCTCCTATTTCAAAGAACGTGAGTTGCACGATGACATCATCAAAAAATTTCAACTCGGTTATTCTCCCGAACAAAAAGATGCGTTTACCAAATATGCTTTAGAAAAAGGCTACGAAAAAGAAATTTTAGAAAAATCAGGAATTTCTATTTTCCCAGAAAATACACCAACTGGTGTCGATAGATTTCGGGAACGAGTGATTTTCCCTATTCATAGTTTTTCGGGAAGAGTTTTAGGTTTTGGTGCGAGAATTCTGAAATCTAATGTAAAAACTGCGAAATATCTCAACTCTCCAGAAACCGAAATTTACCATAAATCTAACGTTTTATATGGCTTAAATCAAAGTAAACAAGCGATTTCTAAAGAAAACCTGTGTCTTTTGGTAGAAGGTTATATGGATGTAATTTCGCTTCACCAAAGCGGAATTGAAAACGTAGTTGCCAGTTCTGGAACCGCTCTTACAACAGAACAGATAAAACTCATCAAACGCCTCACCGAAAATGTAACCATTCTTTTTGACGGTGATGCAGCTGGTATTAAAGCGAGTTTCAGAAGTATTGATATGCTTCTTGCAGAAGGTATGAACATAAGAGTTGCCCTGTTTCCTGATGGTGATGATCCCGATTCTTTTGCAAGAAAACATCCTAGAGATTTTGTAGAAAATTTCATTAAAACCGAAGCCAAAGATTTCATAGATTTTAAAGCTGAAATTCTGCTGAAAGAAGCGCAAAATGATCCGATAAAAAAAGCTGAAGCCATTAGAGATATTGTAAAATCTATCGGTTTTGTGAGCAATGCTTTGAAACAAGAGATTTTCATTAAAGAAATTTCTACCAAATTTGAGCTTTCAGAGCAATCGCTTTTTAATGAATTGGGCGTTCAGAAACAGATTGTTCAACAACAGCAACCGAAAGATAAGAAAGAAACGCAAGTTGTAAAACTCGAAAAAGTTCAGGAAGTTTCAGAAAATATTAATCCGCTTTTGGTTTTAGAAGAAAAATTGGTTGAACTGATGTTGAAATATGGTGATTACGTTCTCGACAGAAAAACTCCTGAAAACGAAACTTATCAAATCACGGTCATTGAAGAAATCATCAATCATTTAGAGGAAGATCAATGCGAAATTATTTCACCTATTAATCAAAAAATTATTGAAGAAATAAAACTGGGAATTGCACAAAGCGAACTTCGTTCTGGTAATTTTTTTATGACTTTGATGGACGAAAATATTGTTTCCAAAACTGCAAACGCATTGGTAAACCCTTATGAATTAAACAATTGGAAGTCTAAAAACATTTACCCAATAAATATTGGAGAAAAATTTGACAAAGAAGTTAGTGATAACATATTAATACATAAACTTCTTTACGTTCAATACTTAAGTAAAAAACTCAACACAAGTCTAGATGATGTTCAGGATCAAGACAATGAATATTATCAAATTATTGAAAATTTAATGAAGTTAAAAAAATTGGAAATAGAAATTAATAAAACATTACAAAGATCACCAATCACAAAAAGTTATATTAATTTTTAAAAAATAAAATAGACCAAAAATTGTATCGTATTTTGTGACACTTTGGCTAAATTTGTAAAAAGGTACAGACTTTGTCTGTTTCAATATAATTAAGAATAAAATATTACATATGGATATTAAAAAAGATTTCAGAGATTTCTCTGTAAAACATTTAGGAAACAGCGGTTTAGCAACAGATCAATATATGGGGATGTTTAACCCAACCAATCTTACGCCGTACATTATGGAAGAACGCAGAATGAACGTAGCACAAATGGACGTTTTTTCTCGTCTCATGATGGACAGAATTATCTTCCTCGGAACTGGGATTGATGACCAAGTTGCCAATATTGTAACCGCACAATTATTATTTTTAGAAAGTTCAGACCCTTCAAAAGATATTCAGATTTACATCAATTCCCCTGGTGGAAGCGTTTACGCAGGTTTAGGAATTTACGACACCATGCAAATCATCAAACCAGATGTTGCCACTATTTGTACAGGAATGGCAGCAAGTATGGGTGCTGTTCTTTTGGTAGCTGGTGAAAAAGGAAAACGTTCTGCGCTTAAACATTCACGTGTGATGATTCACCAGCCAAGTGGCGGCGCACAAGGTGTTGCCAGCGATATGGAAATTAATCTAAGAGAAATGCTAAAACTCAAAAAAGAGTTGTACGACATTATTTCTAATCACTCTGGACAAACTTACGAATGGGTAGAAAAAGCGTCTGACAGAGACTATTGGATGACTTCCACCGAAGCCAAAGAATTTGGGATGGTAGATGAAGTTTTAGAGAAAAAATCTTAAAATTTTCAGAAAAACATAAGTAAGAACGTGCCAAAAGGTGCGTTCTTTTTTTATTTTCTTTTTCTTTTTTTGGGCAATTTTTGCAAATTTCCCAACGCAAAATCCATTTCAAAAATTTGCAAAACCAGGCTATCCGTTGCAATCTTTTTTCTTTTCCCATCGCAAATTCCGAACGCACCACTTGGCGCATTCCTACAAAAGAAAAAAGGATTTCCACTGCTATCCTTATTGCGAAATTTCATCAATAATTACTATTTTTGTAAACATCAAACATTCATCTTCTAACAACCAACAAAAAATGAAAGTTATCCAAATAAAAGCCAAAGATTTTTTTGAATTGATAAAACTAAAAGACACCTCAATGTGGGAAATTTTCTCTCAAATGATTGATGGAGAAGAAAAAGAAATCATCTTTTTAGATGAAGAAGAAAAAATACTATTCAATTACATTCTTCCTCAAAATTTAGAAAAACTAGAAGAAGACCGAAAAACATTTGCCAAAGAATACGCAGAGAAAATGAGTGGGAGAATTTGAGAATAGGAGAGTTGGAGAATGAGAGAATGTTTATAAAAAATAATAAAACTAATGGCTATCATAAAATATCATACTGAATTAAAAGTTTATCAAAAGTCTTTTGAGGTTGCTATGGAAATTTATAAAATTTCTTTCCATTTTCCGAGTGAAGAAAAATATTCATTAACTGATCAAATTAGGCGCTCTTCTCGTTCTGTTTCCGCAAATATTTCTGAAGCTTGGGGAAAAAGAAGATACCCTAAATCATTTGTCTCAAAATTAACAGATGCAGAAGGAGAAGCAAGAGAGACCCAAACTTGGTTAGAATTTTCTTATCAGTGCAATTATATTGAAGAAGAAAAGTTTAAATATTTTAACGAAAAGTATGATGAAATCATTGCATTGCTCATTTACATGATTAATAATGTAGAAAAATGGACAAATTTTAACTCAAAAGAATAAAAACTCTACAACTCTCAACTCTACAACTCTCCCATTCTCCAACTCTACAACTCTCCCAATAAATTCTTCGTTTCAGCTACATCATGAACTCTCAAAATTTTTGCACCTTTTTCTAAAACTTTTCGGTGCAGTTTTTGGGTTTCTTCGTTAATTTCTGTTGGTAATTTCCCTAAAGGTTTATAAATGAAAGATTTTCTGGAAATCCCTATCAAAAGAGGAAATCTTCCGAAACCTAAATGTTCTACTTCTTCAATCATTTTATACTGATCTTCCACCGTTTTTCCAAAACCAAAACCAGGATCTAAAATCACATCATTAATCCCTAATTTTTGTAATTCATTAATTTTCTTTGAAAAATAATAATTCAAGTGAACTATAATATCTTCATACTGAATTTTTTCGTGCATCTTCTCGTAAGTAGAATTGCTGTGCATCAAAATATACGAAAGTCTAGTCTTGGCAACTGTTGGCAATAAATTTTCATCAAAATCACCTCCAGAAATATCATTTACTACATCAATTCCTTCATCAAAACCAAATTTCACCACTTCTGCATAAAAAGTATCCAAAGAAATCAACGTTTCTGGGAATTCTTTTTTAATTAAAGAAATTACATTTCCAATTCTTAAAATTTCTTGTTTGGCAGAAAGAAATTCAGCATTTGGCCTGGTAGATTGCGCGCCAATATCTATAAAATCTGCGCCTTCTTTTATCATTTTTTCGGCTTGCAAAAGTGCTGATTTTTCATCATTAAATTTCCCTCCATCCGAAAAAGAATCTGGAGTAAGATTAAGAATTCCCATAATTTTGGGAGTGTTTAAATCTACTAATCTACCATTACAATTGATAGAAAAGTTAGGAAGTTGAATGCTTGATGTAGGAATATTCATTTTGCAAATTTATAGAATTTCTTGGTCTAAATTTATTCAGATACGTTTGAAACCACTATTTTTGTTGAATGCAAAAAACCATTTCTATCATTGTAGCTATTTTCAACAGAAAAGACGAATTATTCGAGCTTTTGAACTCTCTTATTGCTCAAACCGACAAAGATTTTGAAGTCATTATTGTAGATGACGGTTCTTCTGTAGATTTATTACCAACGGTGGAAACTTTTAAAGAAATGTTGAACATTCAATATTTCAAAAAAACGAATTCTGGACCTGGTTTATCTAGAAATTACGGCGCAAATCGCGCCAAAAACGATTGGTTGGTTTTTGTAGATTCGGACGTCATTGTAGAAAAAGATTATATAGAAAATATCAAAAAAAATCTAGAAAAAACAGATTGCGCTGCTTTTGGTGGTGCAGATAAAGCGCACAAAGGTTTCAATATTTTGCAAAAAGCCATCTCCTACTCCATGACTTCAGTTTTCACTACTGGTGGAATTAGAGGCAGTAAAAAAGCAGTGACCAGATTTCAGCCAAGAAGCTTCAATATGGGCGTTAACAAAGAAATTTTCTTAAAAATTGGTGGTTTTTCTGAAATGAGAATTGGCGAAGATCCAGATTTATCGATGACGATTTGGGAAAACGGCCATCAAACAGCGTTTTTTGACAACATCGGAGTTTATCACAAACGCAGAACAGATTTAGGGAAATTCTCAAAACAAGTGTATCAATTCGGTTGTGCAAGGCCTATCCTCAACCAAAGACATCCTGATTATGTAAAACCAACGTTTTGGTTCCCTACTTTGTTTTTATTGGGCTATGTTGTTGGGATTTTAGAATACTTTTTCCTGCAAAAAGGCTTTGTATTGGCTTGTTATGGCTTTTATACTTTTGTAATTTTCTTCCATGCTTTGTTTTTAACTAAAAACTTGGCTATCGCAACACAAGCAATTATTACGACTTATATACAAATGTTTTCTTACGGTTACGGATTTTTGGAGTCTTGGATAAAACTCAACATTGTAAGAATGAAACCCGAAGAAGCTTTCCCGAAACATTTTCATCAAAAATAAGATTCATTGATTCTTAATTGAATTCTTTTAATTTAAAATAGCTAATTTTGCAGAATGAGTTGGTTCGAAGATTGGTTTAATACGCCTTATTATCATATTTTATACAAAGACAGAGATTTTGTAGAAGCAGAAAATTTCATTACAAATCTTACGAAAGAATTGCAACTTCCTGCACAATCCAAAATTATTGATTTGGCTTGTGGCAAAGGCAGACATTCGGTTTTTCTACATCAATTAGGTTACAATGTTCTCGGTGTAGATTTATCAGAAGAAAGCATTCTTCATAACAAAAATTTTGAGGTTGAAGAAACCCCGAAATTAGAATTTAAAGTTCATGACATGAGAAATGAACTTTTTCCAGAAATTTCTTTAGAAAAGGTAAATGCTGTTTTTAATCTGTTTACCAGTTTTGGTTATTTTGATGATGAGAATGATGACAGAAAAGTTTTTCAGTCGGTGAAAAACACTTTAGAAAAAGATGGTATTTTTATTTTAGATTTTTTGAATGAAAAATTTGTGAAAAATACTTTGGTTGAAGAATCAACGATTAACAAAGGTGGAATTGATTTTACCATAAAAAAAAGAATTGAAGAAAACTACGTAATTAAGGATATTTTCTTTGAAGATCATGACGAAAAATTTAATTATTTCGAAAAAGTGAAATTAAGCACTTTAGAGCAAATACAATCTTTGGCAGAAAGTTGCGGTTTCAAAACGATAAAAATTTGGGGAAATTATAACCTTGAAGCTTTCGACAGAGAAACTTCGCCAAGATGTATTTTTGAATTCAGAATTTAAATAAAATTTTAAATAAGATTATTAAAAGTGATTATTACTTTACTCATATTAAGTGTAATTGTTGGGGTTTTACTTGGCAAATACTTTGGTAAGAATGAGATTTTCGCCAAAAATCTATTAATTCTAAGCGCGGGTTTTTTAATTACGGTTTGCGTAAGCGAGGTTTTTCCTGAGGTTTACCAAACAGATAACCACAACATTGGCATTTGGATTATTGGTGGCGTTTTACTGCAAATGATTTTGGAAAGTCTTACAAAAGGTTTTGAACATGGGCATTTCCATCATCATCATGAAGAAAAAAATATTCTCCCTATCGCATTAATGGTTGGGATGTTTATACATGCTTTTCTGGAAGGGATTCCTTTGGCTAATATTAAAGAAACAACCTCTCCTTATTTATTAGGCATTGTTTTCCATAATCTGCCGATTTCTTTTATTTTGGGTACATTTCTTTTAGGTAAAAATATAAATAAATTTTCATGGTTTATTATTGCTTTATTTGCGTTGGCATCACCAATGGGAATGTTTTTCGGAGATTATTTTGATGAAAATCTTCAACCTTATTTCTTGGCGATTGTAGGGGGTATTTTCCTTCACATTTCATCA
>JAYRDY010000055.1:0-11894 GCA_041909215.1 Cloacibacterium sp.
AGAGAAAAATTGGTAATGGAAGGTGTAAAGCAGGCAGAAAAATTTAATTGGGATAAGACCGCAGAGAAGTATTTACAATTTTATAAAGAACTTTATGATTCAGAAAATTAATCAATATGGTTTATTAGGGATCATTAAAATGCTGATAAACCTAATACGGACAAAACTAACATTTCAAAATGCTAGAATAATAAGATTTCCAATAGATATTAGAGGAAAAAAATTTATTCAAGTCTCAAAAGGTTTTACTACAGGAGTAGGATGCAGGATTGAAGCCTATCCCAAAACAGATAAAAAAGTATTATTTTTTGGTGAAAATTTTCAGATGAATGATTATGTTCACATCACTGCAATGGAAAGTGTTAAAATTGGTAACAATGTTCTGTTAGCAAGCAAAATTTACATTTCAGACTGTTCACACGGCAGTTATTCGGGAGATGAGAATGACAGTTATCCCGACTCCATTCCACATGACAGGCCATTATCTTCCAAACCTGTGGCAATTGAAGATAATGTATGGTTGGGAGAGTTTGTTTCAGTTTTGCCGGGAGTTACGATTGGTAAAGGATCAATCGTAGGAGCCAATTCTGTGGTTTCAAAAAATCTTCCTCCTTATGTTATCGCAGTAGGAACACCTGCAAAACCAATAAAAAAATTCAATTTCGAAACTAATAAATGGGAAAAATATTAATATTATGAAAAATATACTTATTACTGGCGGAGCTGGTTTTATTGGCAGCAATTTAGCACTGAAACTTATTGTAAAAGGTTACAACATTACGGTTTTAGATAACCTGTCAACGCAGATACACGGGGAAAATCCTGAAATAACTTCACCGCTTTATCAGTCCATTAAAGATAAAGTGAATTTTATAAAAGGCACGGTTACTTCCAGAGAAGACTGGGAGAAAGCTCTGAAAGACCAAGATGCAGTGGTGCATTATGCGGCGGAAACAGGCACCGGACAGTCCATGTACTGCATCGAAAAATATGCGGAAGTCAACATGCAGGGAACAGCAATCATGCTGGATATTTTAGCAAACGACAAATCTCATCAGGTAAAAAAAGTAGTCGTAGCTTCTTCAAGATCTATTTATGGTGAAGGAAAATACCGCCATCCGGAACTGGGAATCGTGTATCCTACCGAAAGAAAAGAGAAAGATATGTTGGCAGGAGATTTTGAAGTGAAATATCAGGATAATCAACCTTTGGAATTGTTGGCAACATCCGAAGATTCCAAAATTCATCCATCTTCTGTTTACGGCATTACAAAACAGAACCAGGAGCAGATGGTGATGACGATTTGCCCTACCATTGGTATAGCACCGGTAGCTTTCAGATATCAAAATGTTTATGGTGCTGGTCAGTCGTTATCTAATCCATATACAGGAATTCTTTCCATATTTTCTACCCAAATAAGAAATGGAAACGGCATCAAAATTTTCGAAGATGGTAAAGAAACCAGAGATTTCGTGTATATAGATGATGTGGTAGATGCAACCATCCGCGGCTTGGAAATGGAAGAGGCTAATGGCGAAATCTTCAATGTGGGAACAGGCGAAGCTACAGATGTGCTTACCGTTGCCAATACCCTGATAAACGCTTATGGCATTGATGTTCCTGTAACGGTAACGGGTAATTTCAGATTGGGAGATATCCGCCATAATTTCGCAGATCTTACCAAAATCAATTCTGCATTAGGCTTTGTTCCTCAGGTTTCTTTCGAACAAGGAATTAAGAAATTTACGGATTGGGTTCTTCAACAGGAAGTTCAGGAAGATAATTTGGAGAAATCTTTGGAGGAGATGAAGAAAAAAGGATTATATAAATAAAAATGTCTAAACGCCTCTATTTGCTGGTCATTTTCTTTATGCTGGCCTTTTTTAAAGGTCAGTCGATAAGAAAAGAAGATAAATATACGGGAGAAATTTTTTCTTATAGTCCTGTTACACTATGGGAGGATGGAACAACTATGATAGATAGTAAAATTGATGGTGTCATATATGTAAAAGAAAGTAATAAATATTATCGTAGAAATTATCCCCAAGTTTTAAATGCTTCATGGTTTGGCATTAAATCGAATGATGGTAAAGATGATTCTGATGCTTTGCAAACAGCTATCAGCTATGCTGTTAAAACTAAGCAGGGGTTAGTAATCCCTTTTGGAAGATATAACGTTAGCAAAACCATTTTAATTCCTCAAATGTTTACTTATTCAATGAAAAATTTGAATATCAATTTTTCAAATTCTACTGTCATTATGGATAAAGATGTCACTCTTTTTCAAAGTGATAATTGGGGAACAAAGTTGGATTCTAAATATACTAATGGTTTATGTATTGAGAATTTAGAAATCATAAGCAATATTGGTAATTTGGATAGTTACGCCTTTAAATTGCAGGATTATCATCAGGCAACAAAATTGCAGAATATCAGCACTTTATATAATAAAAACTTTTTGCACTCAAAAAACAGTTATTATCTTGAACTATACAACGTTAATACCAACCTAAGTACCTCCAAAGTTAAAGAAGGAAAACGCTTCCTTTTTGAAGGCTATCATGGCGCCAATAAATTTTCCAAACTTACTGCAATAAATTCAGAGGTTGGTTATAGTTTTGAAGGAGGAATGACAGCCGCAATAGAAATGTCTAATATCTCTTTTGAAGGTTGTAGGGTCTGCTTATATAGTAGTAGCGAGGTTTACAATTTAGTGGTAAAAAGCAGTTATTTTGAAAATTTTGATTTGGCTATGAAATTTGATAATTATATTCATTCTGCGAGCATAGAAAATAATTATATCAATTTTTTGAATAAATCAACATCATCACTGATACAATACAAAGGGCTTCCACTGAATAATATTTATTTTAATTCTGGCAATACATATATTGGGACTGATTTTTCTAATTTTATTAGAAATAAGGAAAATGTTTACGGTGCTGGAGTGAAATTTGAAATTAATAATCCGGGTCTGCAGAAGTTTAATAATTTAAAAGATAATCTAGGAGCAAATAATAAAATTATTTTAAGCAACTAAAAATAATAATGACTCTAAAGGAAAGCATACAAGGAAAAAAAATTCTGTTTTTCTCTGTGAATTTTTTTAATTACGAGAAAATAATAACACAGAGGCTAATTGAATTGGGAGCAGCGGTGGATTTTTATGATGAAAGACCTTCTAATTCTATTTTTGTAAAAGGTATTATTCGGTTAAAAAGAGACTTGTATCAAATACAGATTAATAAATATTACACGCGTATATTAAAGGATATTCAAAATAAAAAGTACGATTATTTCCTTTTGATTAAAGGCGAAGTGATTCCGGACCATTTTATTAATGAACTTAAAACATTAAATCCCGAACTTGTAATGATTTATTATACTTTCGATTCCTTTAAGAATAATCCCAACGCCAAATCGATTCTTAAATATTTTGATAAGAAATTTACTTTTGACAAAAAAGATGCATTAGATTTTAAAATTAATTTCCGTCCGCTTTTTTTCTCGAAAGAATATGAAGAAATTAAGGATATACAAAACGGTTTTGAGTATGAAACAATGTTTGTGGGTACTGCACATACAGACCGCTATATTATAAGTGAAAAAGTAAAATCGTGGTGTGAGAAAAACAGTTATCTATCTTATACATTTTATTACTCTCCAAGTAAATCCGTTTTTTACTTTAAGAAACGCTTTGATAAAACATTTAAAACATTTGATATTAATAAGATAACATTTAAAAGTCTTCAACATTCTGAAATTATAAAGCTGTATAAAAAATCGAAAGCAGTCTTAGATATTAATCATCCATTCCAAACGGGTTTAACAATGCGAACTTTTGAGGCTTTGGGAGCAGGTAGAAAATTAATTACCACAAATCCTTATGTAAAAGAGTATCCTTTTTATAATCCTCAGAATATTTTGGTAATAGACAGAAAAAATGTGATATTGAACAAAGATTTTTTTGAAACTGATTTTGTAAAGATGGATATTGAATCCTTACATAAAATGTCTTTAGATGGATGGATAGACTGTTTGTTTAATAAAGAACAAGACGAATATTGGTTACAAAATGATTAAAACACTCCTTTTCGGTTCTAATGGTTTTTTAGGCTCTCATCTTCAATCAAAATTAGATGGTGAGGTTATAGGCGTTAATATTCGTCAGCAAAACTGGCACGATAATATTCCTGATGATGCAAATGTGTTTATCAACTGCATTGGCAAAGCCCACGATCATAAGGGAACAGCGACCGAACACGACTTTTATTTTGCCAACTATGAATTGGTGAAGGTTATTTTTGAAGAATTTCTGAAATCAAATGCTCAACTTTTTATCCATATAAGTTCTATTGCAGCAGTAGAAGAGAATGAAAGAACTGAAGTTCTCACCGAAAATTCTGTTGCCAATCCCCAATCTCATTATGGAAAATCTAAGAAAGCAGCGGAAGAGTATTTAATCAAACAAAGCCTTCCGTCCGGGAAAAAGCTTTTTATCCTCCGTCCAACCATGATTCATGGGGAAGGTGATAAAGGAAATCTAACTTTACTTTACAAGATTATTTCCAAAGGAATTCCGTATCCACTCGGTGCTTTTAAGAATTCAAGAACATTTATTTCGATAGATAATGTTGTTTTTTTTATTGATGAAATTATTAAAAAGTATAAAGAAATGGAAAGTGGTATTTATCATATCACCGATGACGAGCCGCTTTCCACCCAAAAAATTATTGAAATCATTTGCGAAGCAAAAGGTAAAAAGTCAATAATTCTCTCACCTCCAAAGTTTTTAATTAATAGTTTTGCAAAAATGGGCGATATGATTTCGCTACCGATTAATTCCAAAAGGTTAAAGAAGATGACCTCTAATCTGATCGTTTCCAACCAAAAAATTAAAACCGCTTTAAATATCGTTTCTTTACCAATAACAGCTGAAGAAGGAATGAAAAAGACGATTGAATCCTTTAAAAATAGTTAATAACAATTATTATTAAAACTTAAGCTTACAGTAAAGCAATACTTATCAAAATGAAGATAAAATTTGCATATTTTTGCCAATAACCTTATAATATACACCTATGATGTATTTCGCTGTTTTTCTCATCCTTTTTGTCTTAGCATTGGTCTATTTCAAAATCGCTGACAGATATAATATTATCGACAAACCCAATCACAGAAGCGCCCATACCGAGATTACCTTACGAGGTGGTGGAATTGTCTTTCCGATTGCTTTTCTGATGTTTTTTATTACCGGCACGTGGGGCAAGTTAGTTCATCTTACACTTCATAATCAGGTTGCAGAAAACCAAAATTATTTGCTTTTCGGAATCGGGCTTTTATTGCTTTGTACCATCAGTTTTCTGGACGATCTTTATGATCTTTCAAGTAAGATCCGGATTGTTTTTCATTTCATCAGTGTGACTCTCTTGCTCGCTTTTCTTAATGCATTTGTGTTGCTCCCAATTTGGGCGATTCCGGTCTTGTATATTTTAATCATTGGAATTCTGAACGCTTATAATTTCATGGACGGCATCAATGGAATTACGGGGCTTTACAGCTTAGTGACGTTACTTTCTTTATTGTACGTGAATCAGAATATGGTGAGTTTTGTTGATGGTGATTTTATTATTTATCCCATTTTAGCGTGTCTGGTTTTTCTCTTTTTCAATTTTAGAAAGAAGGCAAAATGCTTTATGGGTGATGTAGGAAGCATGGGAATTGCTTTTTGGATAATAGCTTTAATTGGTTTACTTATTTTAAAAACAGAAAACTTTAAATATTTATTTTTTCTTACAATATATGGAGTAGATGTAGTTTTCACCATTTTAGAAAGATTGAAACTGAAAGAAAATATTTTTGAGGCACATAGAAGACATTTGTATCAGTTATTTGCCAATGAAAAAAAAGTTTCGCATTTAATTATAAGTAGTTTTTATGCAATGATACAGTTATTGATAAATGTTTTTTTGATAAATAGCAATTTCAATTTACTGTTTATTTCTTTAATAGTATTAATTCCAATTATCATCATTTATCTTTTTCTTAAAAATGACCTCAAAAAAAGAGTAATAATAAATCATAGTAAGAAAAATTAAATTTGTATTTTAAAAATAATTCATTATGAAAATAAAGAATACCCCTCTTAAAGACTGTTACATTATAGAACCTACTGTTTTCGAAGACGAAAGAGGTTATTTCTATGAAAAATTTAACGAGAAAAAATTCGAAGAATTAACAGGTCTCAATGGTCATTTTGTGCAAGACAATATCTCAAAATCTTCTTACGGAGTCTTAAGAGGATTGCATCTACAGAAAGGAGAATATGCACAAGCAAAACTCGTTTCTTGTTTAGAAGGTAAAGTGTTTGATGTAGCCGTAGATTTAAGAGAAGATTCTCCTACTTTTGGACAATGGTTTGGTATAGAGCTTACCCCAGAAAATAAACTTCAGCTCTATGTTCCTAGAGGTTTTGGACATGGCTTTTCTGTGTTAAGCGAAACAGCTGTTTTTTCTTATAAATGTGATAATTTTTACCAAAAAGATGCTGAAGGTAGTGTGATTTATAATGACCCAGAACTCAATATAGATTGGAAACTTCCGGCAGATGCAATTATTCTTTCTGAAAAAGACGGTAAACTTCCTACTTTTGCAGAGAAAAATTTTTAATTTTATTTTGTAAAAATGAAAAACATCATCATAACAGGAGGTGCGGGATTTATTGGTTCACACGTAGTTCGTGAATTTGTAAAAAACAATCCTCAATATAATATCATTAACCTAGATGCTTTAACGTATGCAGGAAATCTTGAGAATTTAAAGGATATAGAAAACGAACCCAATTATTTTTTTGAGAAAGCAGATATTACCAAACCAGAAGAACTCAGAAAAGTTTTCGAGAAACATCTTCCCGATGCAGTTATTCATTTGGCTGCAGAATCTCACGTAGACAGAAGCATTACAGACCCAAATGCATTTATCAATACCAATGTTTTTGGCACAGCAAATCTTCTGAATTTATGTAAAGAATTTTGGACACTAAACCCAGACCATCAACACGGAAACTTTCCTGAAGGAAAAAGAGAAAATCTTTTTTACCATGTTTCTACAGACGAAGTTTATGGCGCTCTTGGCGAAACAGGATTCTTCACCGAAGAAACTTCTTATGACCCGAAATCTCCTTATTCTGCTAGTAAAGCAGCTTCTGACCATTTCGTGCGTTCTTATGGAAACACCTACGGATTACCTTTTGTGATTTCTAATTGTTCTAACAATTACGGCCCGAATCATTTCCCAGAAAAACTGATTCCGCTTTGTATTCATAATATTATTAATGAAAAACCATTACCAATTTATGGCGATGGAAAATATACCAGAGACTGGTTATATGTAGTAGATCATGCTAAAGCAATTCACCAAATCTTCCATGAAGCAAAAACAGGTGAAACTTACAATATCGGTGGCTGGAATGAATGGCAAAACATAGATTTGATTAAAGAACTTATCAAACAAATGGATGCAAAAATAGGAAAACCAGCAGGTTATAGCGAAAAATTGATTACTTTCGTAAAAGATAGACCAGGTCACGATAAGCGTTATGCGATTGACGCAACAAAATTGAACAAAGATTTAGGCTGGAAACCAAGTGTAACTTTCGAAGAAGGATTAGCGAAAACGATTGATTGGTTTTTAGAAAATGAAGAATGGCTAAATAATGTAACTTCTGGAGATTATCAAAAATATTATGCTTCTCAATATTCTAAATAACTCGAATTAAAACGAATTTCTCTAATTGATGGATGAAAAAATAATTTTTAAAGAAGAAAGCTATAAAATTATTGGCATCTGTATGGATATTCATACAACTTTAGGAAATGGGTTTTTAGAAGCTGTTTATTCGGAGGTATTAGAAAAAGAATTTGTTAAAAAAATATAAAGCAGATTTCATTTGTTTTGATAACATAATATTAGAAATTAAAGCAGTTTCTTTCATTCATGAAAATTTCACAAAACAAATATTAAACTACTTAAAAGCTACAGATAAAAAATTAGGACTGCTCATCAATTTCGGTGAAAAATCCTTGAAATATAAAAGAATAATCAATTTATAACTCAACGAAAAATTCGATAAATTAGAGAAAATTCGTGCAATTCATGTAAATATTATGAAAGGAATTATCCTCGCAGGAGGTTCAGGAACTAGATTGTATCCACTTACTATTGCCGTAAGCAAGCAACTGATGCCTGTTTATGACAAACCCATGATTTATTATCCGCTTTCTGTATTGCTTTTGGCAGGGATTCGTGAGATTTTAATTATCACCACGCCTCAAGATCAAGAAAGTTTCAAAAAATTATTGGGAGATGGTTCTTCTATTGGCTGTAAGTTTGAATATAAAGTTCAGCCTTCTCCAGATGGTTTAGCTCAAGCTTTTATTTTAGGAGAAGAATTCATCGGCGAAGATTCTGTTGCCTTAGTTTTGGGAGATAATATATTCTACGGAAGTGGGTTACCTCAACTGTTAGAAAGCAAAACAGACGTAAAAGGCGGTTGCGTTTTCGCATATCAAGTTTTTGATCCAGAAAGATATGGCGTAGTAGAATTTGATGAAAATTATAAAGCTGTTTCTATTGAAGAAAAACCACAACAACCGAAATCTAATTACGCAGTTCCAGGTTTATATTTCTATGATAATCAAGTGGTAGAAATTGCCAAGAATCTGAAACCCTCGCCTAGAGGCGAATTAGAAATTACAGATGTGAACAAAGTATATCTAGAAAAGGGCGAATTAGAAGTGGGCGTAATGTCTCGCGGAACAGCTTGGCTAGACACAGGAACTTTTGACTCGCTACACGAAGCTTCAGAATTTGTAAAAGTTCTAGAAAAAAGACAAGGTTTCAAGATTTCTTGCATAGAAGAAATAGCCTACAAGAAAGGCTTTATCAATAAAGAACAACTTCTCATAGCTGCAGATAAATACGGAAAAAGTGGTTATGGAGATTATTTAAAATCCATAGTTTAGTTTTCGAAAAAAATTATATACAAAAAAAGAACTGAATTCTCAGTTCTTTTTTTGTATTGCTTAAGTATAGATACTCCATAGATAAAGCATGGATAGTGTATGAAAAGTGCATGAAATGTATTGGCATATTTTTCCTCAAAAAAACTCTTACCTAAAGTTCCTTTTTAATTTCATAAATTTGCAACCTTAATTAATTCAATACTTACCATCCATCAATTATCATACATGAGAACAAAATCTGTAGGAAAAAAGAAAATCAATATCGTAACGTTAGGTTGTTCTAAAAATATATACGATTCTGAAGTATTAATGGGCCAACTAAAAGCCAACGGAAAAGAAGTAGTGCACGAAGAACGTGGTGATATTGTCGTAATCAATACTTGCGGATTTATAGACAACGCAAAACAAGAATCAATAGACATGATTCTGGACTATGTAGAAGCCAAAAATAGAGGAGAAGTAGAAAAAGTTTTCGTTACAGGTTGTCTTTCAGAAAGATACAAACCAGATTTAATTAAAGAAATTCCAGATGTAGATCAATATTTTGGCACGCGAGATTTGCCCATTTTGCTCAAACATCTTGGTGCAGATTATAAACACGAATTGGTGGGAGAAAGATTAACAACCACTCCCAAACATTATGCATACCTTAAAATAGCAGAAGGTTGCGATAGGCCTTGCTCTTTTTGCGCCATCCCTTTAATGAGAGGCGGTAACGTTTCTACACCAATAGAAAATCTTATTATTGAAGCTCAGAAATTAGCCAAAAACGGAGTGAAAGAACTCATTTTAATAGCGCAAGATTTAACATATTACGGTTTAGATTTATATAAAAAGAGAGCTTTAGGAGATTTACTAAAAGAATTGGTAAAAGTTGAAGGTATAGAATGGATTCGTTTGCATTACGCCTTCCCAAGTGGCTTTCCCGAAGATGTTTTAGATTTAATAAAAGCAGAACCAAAAATCTGTAATTATATTGATATTCCGTTGCAGCACATCAACACAGAAATTTTAAAAGCCATGAAACGCGGCACCACTTACGAAAAAACCAATGCTTTATTGGATAAATTCCGTGAGAAAGTTCCAGATATGGCTATTAGAACCACACTTATTGTTGGTTTCCCTGGCGAAACAGAAGAAAAATTTCAAGAACTAAAAAATTGGGTAAAAACTCAAAGATTTGATCGTTTAGGCTGTTTTACCTATTCTCATGAAGAAAATACTACGGCTTATCTGCTAGAAGATGATGTGCCAGAAGAAGTGAAACAAGCCAGAGTAGAAGAAATAATGGAGTTGCAATCTCAGATTTCTTGGGAAAAAAATCAAGAAAAAATTGGTAAAACCTTCAAATGTATTTTTGATCGAAAAGAAGGCAATTATTTCGTGGGAAGAACAGAATATGATTCTCCAGATGTAGATAACACGGTTTTGGTTGAAGCAGAAGATACTTATATTTCTGTTGGTGAGTTTGTTAATATTAAAATTACTTCCGCAGAAGAGTTTGATTTGTATGGAGAAATTGTTTAATCTCAAGCATAATTCTAACCAAAAATAATATTCGTTTTAGGTAATTGTGCAAATGTGTTAAATTTATTTTTTAACGATAAAAATTTTTAAATCATCAATTATTTGATGATTTTTTTATTTGTTTAAGTTATTTTAAATCATTTTTTATTTAATGTCATAATAAACAATGCTTGAAATAGTTAATTACGTTAACAAAATAAATATTTTTTTAACGTTTTTTAACATTTGTTGGGAAGTGCTTTATTTAGGGCTTTTGACAAGTTATTTAACACTTTGTTAACTAAAATTTAAGAAAAATTAACAAAGTGGTTATGGTTTTTTTTCATCACGGGATAATTTTGCGCCTGTAAAACCCACAAAAAATATTCAAAATGATGAAAAGAGCAATTCTCGTAATCATAATGATGATTTCAACACTTGGTCTTTATTCTTTCAAGAATGATACCAATGATGCTAAAACAAGTTTTGCATCGTTCTACCACGATAAGTTTAATGGTAGAAAAACCGCAAGCGGAGAAGTTTTTGATAACTCTAAACTTACTGCAGCAAACATGAAATTGCCATTTGGTACCAATGTTAAAATTACAAACTTAAGAAC
Source organism: Cloacibacterium sp. (assembly GCA_041909215.1). Taxonomy (GTDB): domain Bacteria; phylum Bacteroidota; class Bacteroidia; order Flavobacteriales; family Weeksellaceae; genus Cloacibacterium. The sequence goes on from JAYRDY010000055.1 coordinate 11,149, forward strand.
TGGTAAGTCTGTAATTGTAAAAGTAAATGACAGAGGTCCGTTTCACAGAACAAGAGCTTTTGATTTATCTAAAGCTGCTTTCAATGAAATTGGTAATCCTAATTCTGGAACTATTCCTATAGAATATGAAATTGTCGATAACGATTAAAACCACCCGAAACGGTGGTTTTTTTATTGCTTATTTTATGTTAAGAAAACATAAGTTTAAATTAAGTTCAAAAATTTATACACAGTTTTATCCAAAATAAGAGATATTTGCCACGTAAAACTCATCAATGTTGGGTTTTATTAAGAACACAAATGATCAATAAAAGTCAACCTTAATTGGGTTGACTTTTTTATAGAAAACTACTGTTTAATTTCTGAGTGTTAGGATTGTAATTATTCCAAACCTTCCAATTGCCGTGTTTATCTTTCTTAAGATAATAGGTTTGGCTATTAAATACTTTGTAATATATGGTTTTGTTTTCTGGGTTACGGAGCACAAAGTCCCAATTTTCAACAGATTTAATGATTTTGTATTCTTCTTCGTCTGCAATTAATTCACAAGAAATCATCTCAAATTGGGCATTTTCATATTGTTTATCAAAAAAATAATCAGCTGCTTTGTATTTGTTGATGTAATCTTTTATATTTTTAATGGTAATAGAATCTTTAAAAGCATATTTGTATAAAGTATTTATGCTTTTATGTGGTAATCCTTTTATGATTTCAAATTCTTGTAAACATAAATTTTCAATAATGTT
>JAYRDY010000056.1:0-11749 GCA_041909215.1 Cloacibacterium sp.
AATCTTACTGATTCCTTTTTCGTCTTTAAAATCACCAAAGGATTCAATCAACGCTAAATTGTCCATTTTAATTTTTTATTTTGTTTTAAAATTTAATAATCACTAATGCTTTTCTTATGTCAGGATAAGGAATTTGCTTTTCTTCTACCACATCTTCCTTTCCTTTCCCTACCAATTTTGGTCTTCTGTATCTTAAAGTTAGCGTTATGCTTTCTTCATCCACAGCAGTAATTTCTCCTTGTATTTTTTCGTCATTCATCAGTAAAACCTCAATTTCTCTGCCCATATTTTTTTTGTATTGACGAGGGAATTTCAGCGGCTCACTTAATCCTGGACTCATTACCTGAAGAGAAAAATCATGCTCTTCTCTATCCAAATTAAATTCTATAGCTCTGCTTGCATCAAGACAATCCTGAAGACTTAGACTTACATCGCCATCTAGAATCACGGTAATATCATCTCCTGTAGAGATTTTTAAATCTACCAAATACAAGTCTTTTCTGGTTTCTAAAAACTCATGAACGAGTTGCTCTACTTTTGCTCTAAAATCCATATTCTAAAAAATTGATTTACCCAACGGTAAATTCAGAATTCAATCTACAAAAAAAGGCTTTCTCTCGAAGCCTTCCCATTTCTTTTCCGTAAATCCGATGCAAATATAAGTATTTTTTTATTATTTACCAAGTTTATTGATTATCAAAAGCTTAAGAATTTTAGTTCAAAACTTAAATTTTCACTAACTTTGCCACTTAATTTTAAAATTAAAACGCTTTGAATATTTCAATTGTAGGTACAGGTTATGTGGGTTTAGTAACTGGCACAACTTTAGCAGAACTGGGTAATACCGTATATTGTGTTGATATTGATGAAAATAAAGTAGAAAGAATGAAGAAGGGCATTGTGCCCATCTACGAACCAGGGCTTGAGGAAATGTTTCTAAGAAACATACAAGCTGAAAGACTTTTTTTCACGACGAATATCAAAGACGCATTAGACAAGTCAGACGTTATCTATTTGGCTTTACCAACTCCTCCCGGAGAAGACGGCAGCGCAGATTTATCTTACGTAATTAGTGTAGCCAACCAAATTGGCGAAATGATGACGAGTTATAAAGTAATCGTTAATAAATCTACCGTACCAGTAGGCACCGCAGACAAAGTAAGAGAAGTAGTTTCTGCAAAAACAAACATCCCTTTTGATGTAGTTTCTAACCCAGAGTTTTTACGCGAAGGTTTCGCCGTGGAAGATTCTATGAACCCATCGAGAGTAGTGGTAGGTTGCTCATCAGAAAAAGCAAAAGAAATTATGGCTAAAATTTATCAGCCATTTACCAATACAGGCATTCCTATTATTTTTATGGATGAAAAATCTTCGGAACTCACCAAATACGCCGCCAACTCTTTCTTAGCCGTAAAAATTACTTTCATGAACGAAATCGCCAACTATTGCGAAAAAGTAGGTGCTGATGTAGATAAAGTTAGACTCGGAATGGGTAGCGACGACAGAATTGGGCACCGTTTCCTTTTCCCAGGAATTGGTTATGGCGGCAGCTGTTTCCCGAAAGATGTAAAAGCATTAATTAAATCTGGTAAAGAAGAAAACTTTGATTTTAAAATTTTAGAAGCTACAGAATACATCAATAAAAAACAAAAAGTAATTTTAATTGATGAAATTGAGAAATATTTCGGTGGAAACCTAAATGGCAAGAAAATTGCTTTGTGGGGATTAGCTTTCAAAGCCAATACTGATGACATTAGAGAGGCTTCTTCTTTAGACAATATAGAAATTTTACTCCAAAAAGGAGCTAAAATAGTGGCTTATGACAATATTGCCGAAGAAAATGTAAGAAAAATTGTTGGCGATAAAATAGAATATGCAAAAGATATGTACTCTGCCTTAGAAGATGCAGACTGCCTTTTAATTGCAACAGAATGGAGTGAATTCAAAAATCCTAATTTTGAATTAATGGCTTCGAAACTTAAAAGCAAAGCTATTTTTGACGGAAGAAACATGTTCTCTATGGAACAGGTAGAAAATACTGGTTTCTTTTATAAATCTATTGGTAGAAAAACAGTTCTTTAACATTAAAAGGTTAAAAGGCTAAGAGACTAAAAAGCATACATTTATAAAATTATTTTGATGAATTTATGAGTGATAAAATTAACTCTCACAAAGACCTAAAAGTCTATCAAGAAGCTTTGCTTCTAGTAAAAGATATATATTTTATCACTTCTCATTTTCCCAAAGAAGAATTATATGGCTTAACCTCTCAAATGAAACGCTGTGCCATTTCTATTCCTTCAAACATTGCTGAAGGTTCTGGGAGAAAAGGAAATGCTGAACTCATAAGATTCCTTTACATTTCTTTGGGCTCTTTAAGTGAACTGGAAACCCAGCTTGATATTTCCATAATGCTTAATTTTACTAAAGAAAATAAAGACATTCAAAATAGAATCTATTTTATTAAAAACATGCTTTCAAAGCTTATCTTAAGTTTAAATAATAAAATTCAAGGTTAACTTTATAACCTTATAACCATCTAACAGAAGATATGAAAAACATTATCATAACAGGAGGCGCTGGCTTTATCGGCTCCCACGTAGTAAGAGAATTTGTAAAAAACAATCCTGAATACAACATCATTAATCTTGATGCCTTAACCTATGCAGGAAATCTTGAGAACTTAAAAGATATCGAAAACGAACCCAATTATTTCTTCGAAAAGGCAGATATTACCAAACCTGAAGAATTGCGACAAGTTTTTGAAAAACACAATCCCGATGCGGTAATTCATTTGGCAGCAGAATCTCACGTTGACAGAAGCATTACAGACCCAAATGCCTTCATTAACACCAACGTAATTGGCACAGCAAACCTTCTGAATTTATGTAAAGAATTTTGGACGCTAAACCCTGAACACACTCACGGAAACTTCCCAGAAGGAAAAAGAGAAAACCTTTTCTACCACGTTTCTACCGATGAAGTTTATGGTGCACTTGGTGAAACAGGTTTCTTTACCGAAGAAACTTCTTACGACCCGAAATCTCCTTATTCTGCAAGCAAAGCTGCATCAGACCATTTCGTGCGTTCTTACGGAAATACTTACGGATTACCTTTTGTGATTTCTAATTGTTCTAATAATTACGGCCCGAATCATTTCCCTGAAAAACTGATTCCGTTATGTATTCATAATATCATCAATGAAAAACCTTTACCCATTTACGGCGACGGAAAATATACCAGAGATTGGCTTTTTGTAGTAGATCACGCAAAAGCAATCCATCAAATATTTCACGAAGCTAAAACAGGGGAAACCTACAATATCGGTGGTTGGAATGAATGGCAAAACATTGATTTGATTAAAGAACTCATCAAACAAATGGATGCAAAATTAGGTAAACCAGCAGGTTATAGCGAGAAATTGATTACTTTCGTAAAAGATAGACCAGGACACGATAAACGTTATGCAATTGATGCTACCAAACTGAATAAAGATTTAGGCTGGAAACCAAGTGTAACTTTCGAAGAAGGATTAGCCAAAACGATTGATTGGTTTTTAGAAAACGAAGAATGGCTGAACAACGTAACATCAGGCTCTTATCAAGCATATTATGATAAACAATATTGCTAGAATGTGAAGAGGTGAGAACGTGAGAAGGTTAAATGGTTTAAAGAAAAATTTATGAAAATAATTTCTCATAAAGATTTGAAAGTTTGGCAAGAATCTATGACTCTTGTTGAGAACATTTACAAAATCACTTCTGAATTTCCAAAAGAGGAAATGTATGGTTTGACAAGCCAAATCAAAAGAGCGTCAATATCAGTTCCCTCCAATATTGCCGAAGGAGCTGGGAGAAAAAGCAATGTTGAATTTATGAGATTTCTATATATTGCACTGGGTTCATTAAGTGAATTAGAAACTCAGTTAGAAATTGCAGTCCGCTTGTCATTCACTTCTCACAATGAGAGCATTGAAAAACAAATTTATTTTATAAAAAACATGTTATCAAAGTTAATCTTAAGTTTAAAAGACAAATAAATACTTTTTAACCCTTTAACTTTATAACATTCTAACCCTTAACACAATGAAAGGAATTATTTTAGCAGGTGGCTCTGGTACAAGACTGTACCCTTTAACCATAGCGGTAAGCAAGCAACTGATGCCTGTTTATGACAAACCCATGATTTATTATCCACTTTCTGTATTGCTTTTGGCAGGCATTCGTGAGATTTTAATCATCACTACTCCACAAGACCAAGAAAGTTTCAAAAAATTATTGGGCGATGGTTCTTCCATTGGCTGTACGTTTGAGTATAAAGTGCAACCTTCACCAGATGGTTTAGCGCAAGCTTTTATTTTAGGCGAAGAGTTTATTGGTAATGATGCTGTTGCTTTGGTTTTAGGTGACAATATTTTCTACGGAAATGGTTTACCTCAACTTTTAGAAAGCAAAGTAAACGTAAAAGGTGGTTGCGTATTTGCATATCCTGTTTCTGATCCAGAAAGATACGGCGTAGTAGAGTTTGATGAAAACTACAAAGCCCTTTCTATTGAAGAAAAACCAACCGAGCCAAAATCTAATTATGCAGTTCCTGGTTTGTATTTCTACGACAACTCTGTAGTAGAAATTGCTAAAAACCTGAAACCTTCGCCAAGAGGCGAATTAGAGATTACAGACGTTAATAAAGTTTATTTAGAAAAAGGTAAACTAGAAGTTGGCGTAATGTCTCGCGGAACGGCTTGGCTAGACACCGGAACTTTTGATTCTCTGCACGAGGCATCAGAATTTGTAAAAGTTTTGGAAAAAAGACAAGGTTTCAAGATTTCTTGTATTGAAGAGATTGCCTATAAAAAAGGATTCATCAACAAAGAACAACTCTTAATTTCAGCTGATAAATACGGCAAAAGTGGTTATGGAGAATATCTTAAAAAATTAGTCTAGTTTTTTTTAAAAAACAGCAAAGACAATAACTAATATCAATTTCTAAGATTTTTTGATATTTTTGCATATTAACATTAAAAACACACAATGAACAATAAAAACACAGAATGGACCAATGTCATAAGTTCTGACCATTCTCTTTTTAAACTCAACTTAAAAGAAGTATGGGATTATAGAGATTTGGTTTACATGTTTGTAAAAAGAGACTTTGTTTCTAGTTTTAAACAGACTATCCTTGGGCCACTTTGGTTTTTTATCAATCCCATATTAACAACTATCGTTTTTACCTTAGTTTTTGGGGGAATTGCCAATTTACCTACCGATGGCATACCGCCAGTATTATTTTATTTGGCAGGCAATACACTATGGGGATACTTCAGTTCTACAATGATGAGTGTTTCTAATGTTTTTACAGGCAATGCAGGGATTTTCGGAAAAGTCTATTTCCCCAGATTGGTTACACCCATTGCTACTATTATTTCTAGTTTTATGAGATTAGGAATACAGCTTTTGCTATTTTTTATTGTATTGGGCTACTTCTTTTACAAAGGCGAGGTACACCCCAATCTATGGGCGTTATTTTTCCCCGTTCTCATTATATTTCTTGCCTTGTTTTCTTTAGGATTGGGGATGATTTTTTCTTCACTCACCACCAAATACAGAGATCTCTCTCTGTTGCTAGGTTTTGGGGTAAGTTTATTTATGTGGTTCACTCCAGTAATATTACCTACTTCATTGGTAAAACAAAAACTAGGCAGTTATGGCTTTTTAGCAGACCTTAATCCGCTTACTCCTATTTTTGAATGTTTTAAATACGGATTTATAGGTTCTGGAGATTTTGATATGGTGAGACTCCTCACGAGCTTTGCATTTATTATCGGGATTTTATTCGTAGGAATCGTAATTTTTAATAAATCCGAAAAATCTTTTATTGATACTGTATAACGATGAGCAATATTGTAATAAAAGCCGAAAACATCTCTAAACAATACCGATTAGGACAAGTAGGCACAGGAACACTAACCCACGACCTTAATCGTTTTTGGCATAAAATAAGAGGCAAGGAAGACCCTTATCTCAAAATAGGAGAAGCCAATGACAGAAGCACCAAAGGCACTTCTGATTATGTGTGGTCTCTGCAAGATATTAATTTTGAAATTAATGAAGGCGATGCTGTGGGAATTATCGGCAGAAACGGCGCTGGTAAATCTACCCTGCTTAAATTGCTGAGCCGTGTAACCAAACCTACTACAGGCAACATTTACACCAAAGGCAGAATTGCCTCTTTACTAGAAGTGGGCACAGGTTTTCACCCAGAAATGACGGGTAGAGAAAATATTTTCTTAAATGGTGCAATTCTAGGAATGACCCGAAAAGAAATTACCCGAAAGTTTGATGAAATTGTAGATTTTTCTGGCGTAGAAAGGTATATAGACACCCCTGTAAAAAGATACTCTTCTGGGATGTATGTACGCTTGGCTTTTGCTGTAGCAGCACACCTAGAATCTGAAATTCTGATTGTAGATGAAGTGCTAGCCGTAGGCGATGCAGAATTTCAGAAAAAATGTCTTGGCAAAATGGGTGACGTCTCCAAAGGGGAAGGCAGAACGGTGCTTTTTGTAAGTCATAATATGGCAGCGGTGAAAGAATTGTGCAACCAAGGTATACTCCTCAATCAAGGCAGAATAGAATACAAAGGCAGTGCTTTAGAAACCGTTATAGAATACCAAAAGGGCAGAAACAGTAACGATTCCTATTTTTATGAAGGAAGTATAGAAAATGCTATAGGAAATGAAAACATTAGAATAAAAGAGTTTTCCGTGAAACCATTAATGGGGGATTACATCAGCATAGAATCTGGCGCAAAGGTAAAATTAGCTTTTTATAACTACAGACCCAATATAAACTTAGATGCTACTTTTGAACTTAGAAGTACAGATGAAGTAGTCGTATTTCATACAGGAAGTTTAATATATAGAAACTTAGACAGTAAGATAGGATTACACGAAGTAACCTTTGATCTGCCACCTCATTTACTCAATGCAGGAAATTATTATTTTAAAATTATTTTTGGAGAAAACCAAAGATATATTTTATTTGAAAATGATAGTCTGGTAAGTTTTTCTGTAGAAAATAAAGCTATAGGAAGCAATGCCAACGTTTTACCAGGTATCATAAGACCAGACCTTAACTTCATAAATTCATATTATGGAAAATAAACCATACATTATAGAACTAGAAAAAATTGGGAGCCCTTCTTTGGGATATATCACAGTAGCAGAGTACCAAAAAAATATTCCTTTTGATATTAAAAGAGTATATTGGACTTATTTTACACCCAACGAAGTTTTGCGAGGAGGCCATGCTCATAAAAAACTAAATCAAGTAATATTTGCTGTTTCTGGCATCATTACTTTTACCACCGAAGATTTACAAGGAAACAAAGAAACTTTTGTATTAGACACACCCAATAAAGGTTTATTTCTCCCTGAGAAATACTGGCGAGATATACAATTTTCTCATAACGCCGTATTGCTTTGCTTAGCTTCAGAAGTCTACACCGCAGATGATTACATTAGAGATTATGACGAATTTAAAAAATTAGCCTTATGATACATCATTTAGCAGATGTACAATCTAAAAATATTGGTGAAAGAACCACCATCTGGCAGTTTTGTGTCATTTTAGAAAATGCAAGTGTTGGTAAGAATTGTAACATCAACTGTAATGTTTTTATAGAAAATGATGTGAAAATTGGAGACAATGTTACCATAAAACCTGGCGTACAAATTTGGGATGGTATAACAATAGAAGACGATGTTTTCATTGGCCCAAATGTTACTTTTACCAATGATTTATTTCCTAAATCTAAAAACAAAAACTTTGAACTCAAAAAAACTACAATAAAAAAAGGAGCCTCAATAGGAGCAAACGCTACTATACTTGCAGGAATCACCATAGGAGAAAATGCTTTAATTGGTGCTGGAAGTGTAGTAACTAAAGATATTCCTGCAAATGAAATATGGTTGGGTAATCCTGCAAAATTTCATAAAGCCCGATGAAAACTCTATCTAATAATTTTTTTTTAATAGCTAGCATAAGTCTGGCTATATTATACTATATATTTCTTTTAATTTTTTCATTAGACACAATTGACTCTGGCTTCATTTTATCTTTTGTGGGAAGACTTAAAGCAGGACAAACCATCTACAAAGACTTTGATTATGTAAGACCATTTGGAAGCCCATTACTATGGGAACTCATCTGTTTTCCAATTTCATTTAAAAATCCATATTTATTTATCATAATAAGAGCCTTTATAATTTTTCAAGTTTTTATAATCTCTTATTTGGTAATAAAACTAATTGAGCCTCAAAAGATAAAAAACGAAACAATTTTACTTATTCTACTATCTAATATTTTATTTTTACATTCTTTCAATATAATGCCATGGCATACAATTGACGGAATTTTTTTCGCAATCATTTCTATTTTTTCAACACATAAAAAGTACTACCTTTCTGCAATCATTTTAGCTCTCTTTGCCGCCTCTACAAAACAATCTTTTTATTTGTTTTTTATTATTTTCATAATCATAAATTTTATATTGATTACAAGAAACATTAAAAATATAAAAACTCCTGATATTATTATTTCAATAACTCTATTAATAATTAGTGTTATTTTAATCACAAAAAAAGAAATATTTAGTTCTCTACCTGATTTTTTAAAACAAACACAAACTGAGAATAGTATATACCACTTTATAAATCAAGCATTCTATAGTTATTTTCCAAAAGATTTTATAGAGACTGCTTTCTATCTGGCTATTTTATCATTACTTATCTATATTAATGTTTTTAAAAAGAATAGCATTTTCTTATTTTTTTTAATCTTATCAATATCAGTATTTGTTTCTCCATTATTAAATATGGGAAATTATTTAGGAGATAAAATACTTTTCATTTGCCTTGGGATACAATCTCTTTTTTTTAGTAACAATAATAAAAAAATCTTACTATCTTTATTATTACTTGGTTGGGCATCCTCAATTTCATGGGGTTACAATACTCCAATTTTTTTAATTCCCTCTATTTTGATAACTCTTTTTTATACAAAAAAACACTTTGAATATTTAAAATTCGCATTAATATTTAGTGTATTTTTATTCTTTTCTATAAGAGTTATTTATCCTTATTTCAGCGATTCTCCTTTAGAAACAAGATTCATTAAAGTAAAAGATATAAATGCTATTTCAGGCATTTACATGTCTGAAAAAAACTATAATTACTATAAAGAATCAAACGAACTTTATCAAAAGTACAAAAAAGTTGTTTTTCTTCCTGGCAATCCAATTGCTGATATTATTAATAATGATTTTCCTGGAAGAGCTTCTTGGGAAATGGATGTTGAATATCCTAATTGGAAGAATGATAAATCCCTAAATAATTTTATTATTGTAGACAAAAACCCAACTATCAATTATGATAAAGGTTTTTTTAAAAGTAGCATTACAAACTATTTATTGAAAAATAAAACAAAAATTGATTCTACAAAATATTTTTACATATACAAATGATTAAATTCTTAGACCTACAAAAAATAAATCTTCTTCATCAGGAAGAGATAGAACAAGCTCTTTTAGAAACCTTCCGTTCTGGTTGGTATCTTCTAGGGGATAAAGTAAAAGCCTTCGAGCAAGAATTGGCTTCTTATTGCCAAGTCCCACATGCAATAGGAGTAGCCAATGGTTTAGATGCACTTAGATTGATTTTCAAAGCCTATATAGAATTAGGCATCATGAAGCCTGGCGACGAAGTAATTGTTCCTGCTAATACTTACATAGCTTCTATTCTAGCCTTATCAGACAATGGTTTAGTTCCTGTTTTGGTAGAACCAAACCTAGAGACGTACAATATAGACCTAGAAAAAATAGAAGAGAAAATCTCTCCCAAAACCAAAGCCATTCTTTTGGTACACCTCTACGGAAGCATTGTATTTGATGAAAAAATAACTGCACTAGCAAAAAAACACCAATTAAAAATAGTAGAAGATAATGCGCAAGCCATTGGGGCAACTTGGCAAGGCGAAAAATCTGGCAATCTAGGAGACGCCGCAGGTTTTTCTTTCTACCCTGGCAAAAATCTTGGTGCATTAGGAGATGCAGGTGCTGTTACCTGCAAAGACGAAACCTTGGCAACTTGCATAAGAGCTCTGGCTAATTATGGTTCTCAAAAAAAATACGTCAATCAATATCAAGGGCTCAATTCTAGACTAGACGAGATACAAGCAGCAGTACTTTCTGTAAAATTAAAATACTTAGATGCCGAAAACCTAAGAAGAAAAGAAATTGCCAAAAGATATTTATCTGAAATTAACAACCCGAAAATAATTCTTCCTCAGCATAAAATAGAAGAAAACAGCCATGTATATCATGTTTTTGTAGTACGAACAGAAGACCGAGAAAAACTTCAGGAATATTTAAATGAAAACGGGGTGCAAACGCTTATTCATTATCCAATACCACCGCACCATCAAGAAGCATATAAAGAATTACAAAATTATTCTTTACCCATTACAGAAAAAATACACAGAGAAGTATTAAGTTTGCCAATGTCACAAGTACTCACCCAAGAAGAAGTAAGCACTGTTATTAATCTTTTGAATAAATTTTAGAAAATTTGGAAAAGCCACTTGTAAGTATCGTTGTCGTAAGTTATAACCATGCGCATTTTCTAGAAGAAAATCTAAACAGCATTAAGGCGCAAACCTACCCTAGTATTCAACTTATAGTAGCAGATGATGCCTCTAAAGATAATAGTATAGAAGTTTATGAAAACTGGCTCGAAAAAAATAATTATCCCGCCATTAAGAATTTTCATACAAAAAACACAGGATTAACCACTACCCTTAATGAGTGTTTTGACTTAATTGAAGGGAAATACGTGAAATTTATTGCCGCAGATGATTATCTACATCCAGAAGCGATAGAAAAATGTGTAAATAAGTTAGAAGAGCTGGGAAATGATTACGGAATGGTATTTACAGATACATGGGCAATTAATAATAAGTCTGAAATTACAAAAGACATAGCAGACTATAACGCCAATCAATATCTTACCAAAGAAGAACTAAGAGAAAAATTAGTCTTAGGAAACAGAATGGCTGCACTCACTGTACTCATGAGAACCGAAGTCCTAAAAAAAACAGGCAAATACCCTACAGACATTATTATAGAAGACTATTACAGATGGCTGAAAATAAATGAAAATTATTGGATTGCCTACATTCCTGAAAAACTAGCTTACTATAGATTGCACCTAAATAATATTTCTAAAATAAAGGAAAATCTTATTTTAGAAGAAGACCTACTTCTTAAAATGCAGTTTGATAAAATAGGCGTAGGAAAACAAAATATTGATGATTATTTTAAGAGACATTACTACAAAGGGAATTACAATAAAAAACTTATTGCACAATACAACAACTATCTTTTTAAAGATAAAACATTAAGTTTTTGCCTTAATTTGCGTTTACCCTTCTTAGCCTTTAGAATTTTTAATAAGCTTTTTAAAAAATAAGAAACTCCCCATAATTGGGGAGTTTCTTATTTAAAATTTCAGGGGAATGCTATTGCTTTTTATATTGGGCAAGCCAACCAGTTTTATTTTCTTAGGCCAAAGTTGTAGAGTGGCGTGGTGCAGCTTTCGTTTGACCTTGAGGTGTTGGATGTATTTTTTTAATTCTTTAGGACTATGTTTATTTTCACCTCTCGGGAAATAGGTCAGTCTTTTGGCCAATCGGTC
>JAYRDY010000057.1:0-11687 GCA_041909215.1 Cloacibacterium sp.
TGCCAATGTTTGAAAACAATTAGAAATACGTAATTAATTTATGATGAACAAATTGGTATTTGCTGTAGCTGCAGCGTCTTTTTTAGTTTCTTGTGGGCTTCCTGAAGGAGGGAATAAAGGTGTTATTAAACAAACTGATGATGTTGTAAGGTATGATGATGTAAATGCTGAAGCACCAACTTATAAAGAAAAAGCAGACTCTGCAAAAGGAGTAACGCCAGCTGCAGAAGTAAAAGTAGATAGCGCTGCTGTAAAGAAATAATTAAATAAAATTACCTTTATCATAATGTCTTGCAGATGCGAGACATTTTTTATATTGACTAAAATTAAAGACTATGTCAACAACCCAAGATTACATTCAGCAAAACAAAGAAAGATTCTTAGAAGAGTTAAAAGATTTATTGAGAATTGCTTCTATTTCAGCAGATCCTGCTTATAAAACAGAGGTTCTTAATTGTGCAGATGCTGTTGCAAAACACCTAAAAAATGCAGGTGCAGACCAAGTAGAAATTTGCCAAACAAAAGGTTATCCTGTAGTTTATGGCGAAAAAATAATCGATAAAAATCTGCCAACTGTTTTGGTTTACGGGCATTATGATGTACAACCTGCAGATCCACTAGAGCTTTGGGAAAGTGGCCCGTTTGAACCTGTTGTTAAAAAGACAGAATTACATCCTGAAGGTGCAATTTTTGCCAGAGGAAGTGCAGACGACAAAGGTCAGTTTTTTATGCATGTAAAAGCCTTTGAAGCTATGATGCAAACCAATTCTTTAACTTGTAATATTAAATTTATTATTGAAGGAGAAGAAGAGGTAGGCTCTATAAGTCTTGCTGATTTTTTAGAAGAAAACAAAGAAAAATTAGCTTGTGATGTTATTCTAATTTCAGATACACATATTTACTCGAACGAACAACCAACTGTAACAACTGGTTTGCGTGGTTTAAGTTATATGGAAGTTGAAGTAGAAGGGCCAAACAGAGATTTACACTCTGGTTTATATGGTGGTGCGGTGCCAAATCCTATCAACGTTTTGGCGGAGATGATTGCTAAACTTCACGATGAAGATGGTAAAATTACCATTGATGGTTTCTATGATAATGTAGAAATTGTTTCAGCGGAAGACAGAGCAGAAATGAATAAACTGAAAGATAACCCAGAAGAATTCAAAAAATCTATTGGCCTTAATGGCGTAGAAGGCGAAACGGGTTATACGACTTTAGAAAGAACTTCGATAAGACCAACCTTAGATGTAAACGGCATTTGGGGTGGTTACATTGGCGAAGGTGCAAAAACAGTAATCCCGAGTAAAGCATTTGCGAAAATTTCAATGAGATTGGTGCCTTATCAAACTGATGAAGAGATTACAGAAAAATTTACTCAATATTTCAAAAAAATAGCGCCAGCTTCAGTAAAAGTAAAAGTTACGCCTCATCATGGTGGAATGCCTTACGTACTACAAAGCAACACCAAAGAGTTTTTAGCCGCTAAAAAAGCGATGGAGAAAGCTTTCGGGAAAGAAGTTTTACCATACAGAAGTGGTGGAAGCATCCCAATTACCTCTTTATTTGAAAAAATATTGGGCGCTAAATCTGTATTAATGGGCTTCGGATTAGATTCTGATGCAATACATTCACCGAACGAGCATTATGGTTTATTCAACTTCTATAAAGGAATTGAAAGTATTCCTTACTTCTTTGAATATTATGTAGATTAAGATAAATTAATAATACTAAATGAAAGAGTCTTCCTTTGAAGGCTCTTTTTTTTGTGAGTGCTTCCAACCTGCTTTACCTTATTTTCATCTATTATTAAAATATTTGAAATGAAAATTACAATACCAAAGCCTTGTCATGAAAATTGGGATTTAATGACACCAACCGAAAAAGGTAGATTTTGCGCCATATGTACCAAAGTTGTAAGAGATTTTACAGAATGTTCAGATGAAGAAATAATTTCTGAAATTACTTCAACGGAACAAAAAATTTGTGGAAATTTTAAAGAAAATCAACTCAATAGAAATTTGAGTTTCTCTTTTATCAATCAATTATTAGCAAAGTTTGCTGTAGGTTTTGTTTTAACTTCTGTAGGATTAGAAAAGCTTTCAGCCCAAAAAGTTTGTAATTCAGAAGAAGATTCCTCCAAAATAGTAAGATTAAAGGGAGATATTGTAATAGATACAATAAGAAAAATAAAAAATCCTGTACAAGTAAGCGGAGTTAACGTTATTGCGCCTAATCAATCAAATATAATTATTGGTAAAATTGCCAGCTATAAAACAGAAAATCAGCCTTTATATGTTTTAGATGGTAAAATAATTTCTGAGGAAGAATTTAGAAAAATTAATTCTAAAAAAATTAAAAATATTATGATTTATAAAGATAAAAAGGCTATTGAACTTTATGGTAATAAAGCAAAATATGGTGTTATTGTAATTACATTAAAAAAATAATTTTTTCATCTAAAATTTGGTTTATTGATAATATAAATTAAAGAATAGATTGGGTTTAAATAACAATAAGTTATTTTTGTAAAAAAAACAAAAATGAAACAGAAAATATCGTTCTTTTTTACACTTTTTTCTTTCTTTGTTATTGCACAAGTTGGTTCTGTAACCATCAATGTTTTTGATGAATTTTCTAAAAAACCAATTGAGGCAACTGTTAAAATCCAAAATATTGACAAAACTTATTCTGGAAACGGAAGTATTGTTGTTACAGATTTAATGTCGGGGAACTATAACTTCGAAGTTTCTTCGGCGGGTTATGATGTTGGTTTCCTCAACGATATTGATGTAGTCCCAAATCAGAATCTTACTTTTTCTGTTGGGTTAAACAAATCAGCAAAACAAATTCAGGAAGTTACAATTTCTAAAAAATTATACAAAACCACAGCAGAAAGTCCAGTTTCTTTAAGAAGTATTACTGCGGAAGAAGTGCAGAAAAATGCAGGTTCTAACCGTGATATTTCTAAAGCAATTTTAAGTTTTCCGGGTGTTGGGAGTACCGCTACTTTCAGAAATGATTTGTTTATCCGTGGAGGAAGTTCAGCCGAAAATAAATTTTATATTGATGGGATTGAAGTTCCTGTAATCAATCACTTCCAAACTCAAGGCGCTTCTGGAGGGCCAAGAGGCATTATTACTATTGATTTTATTAAAGATGTAGATTTCTACAGTGGTGCTTTTCCGGCTAAGAGAAATGGCGTTTTGTCTTCGCTTTTCGAATTTAATTTAAAACAAGCCAGAAAAGATAAAATAGGGTACAAAGCCATTTTAGGGTTAGATGATATGCAGTTGATGATGGATGGCCCTCTCAGTAAAGACCAATCTTGGAGCGGTTTGTTTTCTGTAAGAAAATCTAATTTGCAATTGCTTTTCAAAGGGATTGGGTTGCCGTTTTTACCGAGTTATTATGACACCACTTTTAAAGTGTCAAAAAAATTTAAAACAGGTGATGAGTTGTATTTCATTGGTTTAGGAGCGATTGATAAGTTTGAATTTAATAACGATGCGAAAAAAACGCTTTATAATCTTTCTTTAATTGAAAGATTGCCTAATTCACCTCAATGGAATTATACTTTTGGAGCAGGTTACAGACATTTAGTAGAAAACGGAAACTGGCTTTTCACGGTGAGTAGAAATATGTTAGATAATCAATCTACCAAATATTATAAAAATATAGAAACACCAGCGAATTTATTATACGATTATCAGTCTCGTGAAGCCGAAAATAAGTTAAGAATAGACCGTAATTTTAAAATTTCGGATTACCAGTTCAGTTCTGGGGCAAACATAAATTTTGCAAAATATACCAACAATTCTACCATAAAACAAGTGAACCAAAATTCTGTGGATTATGATGTCATCAATTCTGAACTTAATTTGGTACAGTACGGTTTTTACGTTCAATCTTCAGGGAAGTTTGTTGAAGATGCTTTGCAGGTTTCTTTAGGCGCAAGAATAGATGGTAGTAATTATTCTGATAAAACCAACAATCCTTTGGAGCAGTTTTCTCCGAGGTTATCATTAAGTTTAAGATTATCTAATCAATGGAAATTAAATGCCAATTCAGGGATTTATTATCAATTGCCAGCTTACACTTCTTTAGGTTTTAGACTAAATGATGAATTGGTAAATAAAAACGCTCTGAAATACATTAGAAATTCTCAGTTGGTTGGTGGATTAGAATTTAACGGAAAAGACAATCTTAGATTTACCGCAGAAGCTTATTACAAAAGATATTCTAATTATCCTTTTTCATTAAGAAATCAAATTTCTTTAGCCAATATTGGTGGAGATTTCGGAGTTGTAGGCGCAGAACCTTTAGATGCTAGAGGGAAAGGAAAAACGTATGGAGTAGAATTTTTGGTGCAAAAAAGAACCATCAATAATTTCTACGGAATTGCAGCTTACACTTTCGGATACTCTAAATTTTCGGATGTAAATAATAGATTTTCGGCTTCTAGTTGGGATTCCAGACATATTTTTACCCTTACTGCAGGTAAATATTTTAAAAGAAATTGGAATCTTAGTGCCAGATTTCGCTTGCAATCTGGTTTGCCAGAAACGCCTTATAATTTAACCAGAAGTGCTTTGGTAGATATTTGGAATATTGCCAATAGTCCTGTGAAAGATTATGCTCTACTGAATACTTTAAGAGGAAATACAGCGCATCAATTAGACATAAGAGCAGAGAAAAAATGGATTTTTAAAAAATGGCAATTAACAGCTTATATGGATGTGGTGAATGTATATGGTTCTAAAAATCCGTCGGCTTTGCCTGTGGTAAATTTGCAGAGAGATGCTAATGATAACGGTATTGTAGCCAATCCTTCAGCGCCACAAAACCAGCAATATTATTTATTAGATGTAGGAACTTCGGATAGAAGCATGCCGCTTCCTTATTTCGGGTTTATATTTGAGTTTTAAGAATTAAAAACTTCTCATTCGTGAGAAGTTTTTTGTTTTTTTATATCTTCTAAAATCCAATTCAATTGAAGGTCTTTCTTGTCAAAAATATCCTTCAGTTCGGGTAAAATTTCCACATCAGGTGTTACACCTTTTTTGGTGTTCGTAAACTTGATATTAGGTTGAATGAGGAATAAGCCAATCGGTAATTTCATTTTAGAATTGGGCAATTTTTGAGTAGAATAGATTCCTGCAACCGTTCCATCGTTTGCGCCGCCCGTTTCTTCGCCCACCAAAGTTGCCAAATGGTCATTTTTGAATTTTGAAGAAATAATAGACGAAGCCGAAAAACTACTACCATTAATCAAAACATAAGTTTTGCCGTAAAATGCATCTTTTTTAGGATTTTTACTAGGGAAAATATCTCTTACGAAGAACTTATCATTTACTTTTTTAACGCTTGCCAAAGAAGTTAAAGCAAAAATAGGATAAGTAATAATGCCTATTGGCTTTGTGATGATGGAATAATTACTTAAATAATTAGATGAAAGCAGAGACGTTTTACTACTTACTTCAATATCATTAATGAATCTGAATTTTTCTTTCGCAAAATAGGTGTATAAATTGTTGATTTCTGCTAAAGAACCACCCAAATTATCCCGAACATCCAGAATAAGATATTGCGTTTTGGCTTTTTTTAAAGTGGCAAAGGTTTCCTTATAAAATTTTCTAGAATAAGTTCCCGTAAAAGATTTGATTTTGATTAAAGCAATGCTGCTGTCTTTCTCTAAAAATTGCAAATTTCTATTATAACTCTTTGTAGCAGGGTTGTAACCTTTGGTCTTTTTTTCTTCTGTTAGTTTTTGATCTTTTTTCTCTTTTTTCTTTTCCTGTTTGGTTTTTATTTCTCTTTTTAAAACCAAAGTTTGTATAGAATCTTTCAGTTTGGTTTCTATTTTAACGCTATCTAGAATTCCATATTCTAAAGTAAAAAAAGTACTGAATCTTCTTGCTAAAGCGTATTTGTGATAAGTGGTATTCTCACCATCACTGGTAACCAAAGGTTTGTATTTTTTTAGGATATAAGAAACTGGCACATCGTTTATTTTAAGAATTTCTGTACCTGTTTTTAAATTGGCTATTTTGTCTGCATTGTCTTTTATATAGAGTTGTTCTCCTTTTATTACGTAATTAAATCTTCCTAAAAGCCCTTTTTGGTTCTTCAGTTTTTTAATTTCTTTACGGGTTAATTTTTTTTCCAAAGGCACTAATCTTAGATGCCCTTCTTTTACATCTGCAACAATTGGCGCAAGTTTTAGGTAAAATTCGCTAGGTTTTAAAGGTTTTGTTATCGTGGTTTTTAAGCTATCGAACTTATCGTCTAATTTATCCTTAGAGATGTACCAATATAAGTTAGGATGGAGTTTTTGTAGTTTTTGATGAGTATAATCTACATCTAGCTTCAATTTTTCTATGGAAATTGGTTTTTCTAATCGTTCGTTGTATTTTTTTACAGAAACGCAGGATAGTAAAGATATAAAGACAAAAAGTAGTGTTAATTTTTTCATAATTTTTTTAATCAATCAAAAGTAAAGAAAATTAATCGTAATTTTAAAAGAGAATTTTTTATAAAAACACATTCTAATAGATGTTTTGTATTGATTTGTTTTTAATTGATAATATTTATCTATAATTCGTATCAATTCTTTGAGTTTAAAATTTGATTTGTGTATTTAAACTTATTATAATTTTGAAAAAAAATTAACAGAAAAACATAAACACTATGAGCACATCACAACCAGGGAAATGCCCTTTCCCACATCATAATGAATTTAATGATTCTCATAATGCAGGGAGTAATCCTCACGCTGCAAGTACAGGGAAATGTCCAGTAATGCATGGCGCAAATACAGGTGCAGACCAATCTGTAATGAGTTGGTGGCCAAAAGCATTAAACTTAGATATTCTTCATCAACATGATAAGAAAACCAATCCTCTGGGAGAAGAGTTTAATTATGCTGAAGAATTTAAAAAGTTAGATTTAGAAGCCGTAAAAACAGATTTAAAAAATTTAATGACCGAAAGCCAAGATTGGTGGCCAGCAGATTGGGGGCACTATGGCGGTTTAATGATTAGAATGGCTTGGCATTCTGCAGGTACATACAGAGTTGCAGATGGTAGAGGTGGAGCTAACACAGGAAACCAACGTTTTGCACCACTTAATTCTTGGCCAGATAATGGAAACTTAGATAAGGCAAGAAGATTGCTTTGGCCAATCAAAAGAAAATATGGTAACAAACTTTCTTGGGCAGATCTTATGATTTTGGCAGGTAATATGGCTTATGAATCTATGGGACTTAAAACTTTCGGGTTTGCTGGTGGTAGAGAAGATATTTGGCATCCAGAAAAAGATATTTATTGGGGTTCAGAAAAAGAATGGTTAGCGCCAACGGGTAGCGAAGGAAGCCGTTACTCTGGAGAAAGAGATCTAGAAAACCCTCTAGCTGCTGTAATGATGGGACTTATCTATGTAAATCCTGAAGGGGTAGATGGTAATCCAGATCCTTTAAAAACTGCTAGAGATATGCGTGTTACCTTCAAAAGAATGGCCATGAATGATGAAGAAACAGTGGCACTTACTGCAGGTGGGCATACCGTAGGAAAAGCGCACGGTAACGGAGATGCTTCTACATTAGGTCCAGCTCCTGAAGGTGCAGAAATTGAAAATCAAGGTTTCGGATGGATTAATCCTAAAGGTGGTGGCGGTAATGCTGTAACTTCAGGGATTGAAGGGGCTTGGACTACTCATCCAACAAAATTCGATAATGGTTTCTTTGATATTTTATTTAAATATGATTGGCAGTTAACTAAAAGTCCAGCAGGTGCTTGGCAATACGAACCCGTAAACATTGCTGAAGAAGATAAACCACTAGATGCTCACAATCCTAATGTGCGCAGAAATCCTATGATGACGGATGCGGATATGGCGCTAAAAGTAGATCCTGAATACAGAAAAATTTCTGAAAAATTCCAAAAAGATCCAGAATATTTCAAAGAAGTATTTGCAAGAGCTTGGTTTAAATTAACTCACAGAGATTTAGGACCTAAATCTAGATACTTAGGAGCAGATGTTCCTGCTGAGGATTTAATCTGGCAAGACCCAATTCCTACAGTAGATTATACGCTTTCTGATGCTGAAATTGAAGATTTAAAAACTAAACTTCTTAATTCTGGATTAACCAGAACAGAACTCATTAATACTGCTTGGGATTCTGCAAGAACTTTCCGTGGTTCTGATTTCAGAGGTGGTGCCAATGGTGCTAGAATTAGACTAGAACCTATGAAAAACTGGGAAGCTAACGAGCCTGCTAGATTAGAAAAAGTCTTAACTAAACTTACAGAAATTCAGTCTAGTTTAGACAAAAAAGTAAGCATTGCAGATTTAATTGTTCTTGGTGGTAGTGCTGCGGTAGAACAAGCAGCTAAAGACGCAGGTTTTGATGTGAAAGTACCTTTTGCACCAGGTAGAGGAGATGCTACACAAGAGCAAACAGATGTAGAATCTTTCCAAGAGCTTGAGACTTTGCATGATGCTTTCAGAAATTATCAAAAGAAAAATTATGTGGTTGCTCCAGAAGAAATGATGTTAGATAAAGCTCAGTTACTTGGACTTACCGCTCCTGAAATGACGGTTTTAGTTGGTGGAATGAGAGTTCTAGGAACTAACTATGGTGGTACACAACACGGAGTATTTACCAATACAGTTGGCGCTTTAACCAATGATTTCTTTGTGAACCTTACCGATATGAATTTCAAATGGGAACCCGTAGCAGAAAATCTTTACAACATTGTTGATAGAAAATCTGGTGCTACTAAATATACTGCAACAAGAGTAGATTTGGTTTTCGGTTCTAACTCTATCCTTAGAGCTTATGCTGAAGTTTATGCACAAGATGATAACAAAGAGAAATTTGTGAAAGACTTCATCAAAGTATGGACGAAAGTGATGAACGCAGATCGTTTCGACTTAAAATAATAGTTTTTTCTTAATATTTAACTAAAATCCTTCAGAGTTTTATACTTTGAAGGATTTTTTTTGTTTTCTATTGTAACATTTTTTCTACTTTAGTACTAACTCCATAGAAATTAAAGAATGAAGAATCTGCAACAAGAATTTTTAGAGAAAATTGAAAGTCATAAAGGGATGATTTTCAAGGTATCTAAAATGTATGTAGATCATCAGGAAGATAGAGAAGATCTTTATCAGGAAATTGTGTTTCAGCTTTGGAAATCTTACCAAAAATTCGAAGGCAAAAGTCAGTTTTCTACATGGTTGTACCGGGTAAGCCTCAATACGGCGCTAACTTTTCTTAAGTCTGAAAAAAGAAAGCCAGATAACGCATTTTTACATGAAAATTTGGATGTTGCAGAAGAATCGCAAGACGATAAAGAAGTGCAACTTCAGTTATTTTATAAAGCCGTTCAGGAAATTAATCCCATAGAAAAGGCACTTATTTTCCTTTTTTTGGAAGGCCAAAATCATAAAGAAATATCAGAAAATTTGGGGATTTCAGAAGTTAACGCCCGCGTAAAACTCAACAGAACAAAAGAAAAATTACAACAAATCATAAAAAAATACGGTTATGAATTTTGATGAATTACAACAACAATGGCAAAAAGAAGAGGTTTCGGCTCCCGAGATTTCTCTTGAGCATCAGCATAAAATAAACAATCCTTTAGATAAAATCAGAAAGAATATGAAAATGGAGTTTTGGTATTCTGTAATTAGTTATGTTCTGCTTATTGGGATGTTTTCTAAATATATTATTAATAATGAAGATCGTTTTATCATTATTTTCTTAATCTTTTTAGGAATTGGAATCACCGCTTATTATTTTGCGAAGTTTTTCAAACTTTACGAAATGATTTCTAAAGTAAATCTCACCACCAATTATCATTTACTTAATCTTAGAAGTGAGTTGGTTATTCATAAAGAACTGTATAAATCTTATTACATTGCTTTTATCCCTATTTTGGTGTGTGTTTTATTGGTTTCAACGCACTTTACTTTAAGAAATCAAACTCAGATTTTAATCTTCTCTTTCAGTTTTTTTGTGACGTGTTTTTCATTGTATATTATTGGTAAAGTTTGGCTTAAAGAATTGTACGGAAAATACATTAATGAAATTTCAGGACTTATCCAAAGTCTTAATGAAGATGATTGTTTTGATGTTGATAGAAAAACCATTAACATAGATTACAATTTTAAAAATCCGTTTTTTGAATCAACAAAATCTTTTTTCAGAAAACATTTCGGCGAAAAGGGAAATCAAATCAATTTACTTTTTTGGATGTTTATTTCCTTTATCTTTTTAATGCTCATTTCAGGACTAATTGGTTATGTCGTTGGGTATTTAGGAGCTAAATATAACCTGTTAGATGCAAAAGAACTCGTAGATTATAAATAATTAAAAATATAAATAATGAAATCAATTTTTAAAGCATTATATAACAATCAAGAAATTAGAGTTGAGAATTCTTGGTTTGGCGGCGAAAAATTATTTGTGAATAATGAACTTCAAGACGAAACCGTTAATTATTACACGCCAGCAAGATTAACAGGTCATATCATTGAAAACGGTAACAAATTACCCATTAAAGCCAATTTATATTCCAGTGGAATTGGAGTGAAATGTAGTTTGTTTATTGATGATAAAAAAATTAAAACCCATAAAGTAAAATAACAAAATCCGAGAAATTTTTCTCGGATTTTGTTTATAAGTTAAAATCTAAATTTTAGAATTTTATAGAGAATCTACAATTGCATTTAATGTAGCAGAAGCTCTCATAGCTGCATAAGTTTTTGCAGAATCTGGTTGATAATAACCACCAATGTCTTGCGATTTTCCTTGCGCTCCAATCAATTCTTCATTGATTTTTGCTTCGTTTCCTTGCATTGCTTTTGCAATAGGTGCAAAAGTAGCCGCTAATTCAGCATCTGCAGTTTGGTTCGCCAAAGCTTCAGCCCAATACATAGCCAGGTAGAAGTGAGAACCTCTGTTGTCAATTCCTCCCACTTTTCTTGCAGGAGATTTATCTGTAGCTAAAAATTTAGCATTCGCTTCATCAAGAGCATCTGCTAGAACTTGCGCTTTAGGATTATTTTGAGTCTGAGAAAGGTGCTCTAAACTCGCTTGTAAAGCTAAGAATTCACCCAAAGAATCCCATCTTAAATAACCTTCTTCTAAGAATTGTTGAATGTGTTTTGGAGCAGAACCTCCAGCTCCCGTTTCAAATAAACCACCACCATTCATTAATGGAACGATAGAAAGCATTTTCGCAGAAGTTCCAAGTTCTAAAATTGGGAACATATCCGTCAAATAATCTCTTAAAACGTTTCCAGAAACCGAAATCGTGTCTTTACCTTCTCTACCTCTTTTTAAAGTTTCGAGCATGGCATCTTTTACATCCATAATTCTGATGTCAAGACCCGTTAAATCGTAATTTTGAAGATATTTTTCTACTTTTTTGATGATTTGTGCATCGTGAGCTCTTCCTTTGTCTAACCAGAAAATAGCTGGAGTGTTAGAAAGTCTCGCTCTATTTACCGCTAGTTTTACCCAATCTTGGATGGGAGCGTCTTTGGTTTGGCACATTCTGAAAATATCACCATTCTGAACATTTTGTTCTAAAAGGGTAGTTCCGTTTTCGTCTTCAATTTTTACTGTTCCTTCTCCAGAAATTTGGAACGTTTTATCGTGAGAACCATATTCTTCAGCT
>JAYRDY010000058.1:0-11683 GCA_041909215.1 Cloacibacterium sp.
CAAAAGAATAAGTTGCGTTCCGAAAACATCATCTTTAAATTCTTTTTCGAATTCATCAATAAAAGAAAGATCTTCAATCACAATTCTACCAACAGCTCCACCAGATTTTCCTTTGATTTGGTGAAAATTTTGCGCAGTTTTGAAATGATTAATTTCCTCAAAATCGTGATCTTCTGTCGCCATCCAAAAAATAGGCACAAACTTATTTTCTGAATTTTGATTGAGAAAATCTGCCGTTTTTATGGTTTGCAAAATTTTATAAATAAAGAAAACTGGCCCCGAAAAAAGATTGAGCTGGTGCCCTGTTGTAACCGTAAAAGTATTTTCAGAAAAAAGTAGTTCTAGATTATGAGTTTGTTTTTCTGAAAGCGTAAAATTTTGGAGTTGTTTTTGTAAAACCTGCACCAAAATTTGTCTTTGTTGAGTAGAAAACTGTACAGATTTTTCTTTTACAACTTGTTCTATATGCTCTAAAGTAAATCTATAATTTCTGAACTGAGGAATTTCGTTATTAAGAAAATCCTTGATTAATGGAGGAATGCTTCCTATTTTTTGAAACGGAATTTTTAACTTCTGCATGAAGCAAATTTAATGAAATAAATACCAAACAATTCCCAAATTCAATCGAAAATCATATATAGGAACTATAGGCGCAGCAAATGATCTGTTTTTCATGAAAGTGGTGTTGATGTGTTGCGCTTCGGCAAAAATCATCATTCTTTTTACCTTCATGTTAAAATACGCATCTGCGATAGGTTTGCCACCGATTGCGGAAGCATTGCTACTCAGTACAAATTCATTCAATAATGGAGAATAGGCTCTAGAATCGAAGGTTGAGAAATAATAAACCTTAATACCTGTTTGGATTTCAGCTGCATTTTTGAAGGCTTTCGATTGATAAAAAACGTTCAATCTTCCTACAAAATTCGGCATCGGAAATAAGTCTTTTTCGCTGAGCGCCGTTTGGAAGAGCAGTTTTGTATTGAGGTTAAATTTCTTATAACTAAAGGTAGCTTCGCCACCAATTTGCGAAATATTAAGGGAAGCAGCGCTTTGTTTAGGCAAATAATCTTCAGTAAAATACGCGTAATTATCAATTTTAAAATAATTGGCAAAAATAGCACTCTGGAACCACTTCAGGTTTACTTTACCACCAATTTCGAGAATGTTTTGGTTGCTTGCATTCATGAAATTATAGTTAAAATCTTTGTAAAAAGAAGGATTTATTAAATAATTAAAACTTGGTTTTGAGGTCTGAAAATTAACATGAGCATCTAAAATATAATCTTTAATAGGCTCTAATTTCAATTGATTTTCAGAACGTAAAAAGTTGCCAAATTTAGCGCCGTTAGAATATTCTAAATTAGAGCGCAAATCTATTTTGTTCCACAGTTTTATTTCTAAATTCCCCACAGCGCCCAATCTATTTTCTTTATTATCAAGCGGAATAGCAACGCCTACAGAAGTCGGCAATTCTCTATCTGTTCCTAAATTAATGAGCTGATGACGAACACCTGCTTCTAATTTAAAAGTTGGCTTATCAAACAACAAACTCACGGTATTGCTTAGGTTTTTCGAAAATTTGTAAGCATAAGGATCAAAATCTTCTAGCAAAGGTTTTTGATAATAACTTTCCGTACCTGTTTGCAGATATCTGTATTTATTAGCTTGATGAAAAATAGTATGCCTTACTTTAAAAGGAAATCTTTACGAATTAATAAACTGAAATTCCTGGGAGATATAATATCTTCTGTAAGAAAATCTGGTTTCTGTATTTTCTAAATTAACGGGAAGGTTTTGTCGGTTTTTGAAACGAGAATCATCACCTAAAAACAAGCTCATGTCTGCAATTCCTCCATTTTCTTCATTATTTACATTTTGGTGAATGTAATGGGTAAAGAATTTGTATCGATTATTATTAGAATTAAATTTCGCTGAAAATATAAAATTGTTAGAAGCTGCCAATTCTCTTCTGTACAAACCTTGCGAACGCAAGCCCATATATTCTACCGCAAAATTGAAATTTTTGCCAATATTTTGCGTGTAAGTAGATTGCAAAGCCGCACCTTGTTTCATAGCGTTATGATACACAAAAGAAGTAGTAGGCGTCTTTACGTCGTAATATCTAACATCATCTATCCCAAGAATAAAATATGATTTTTTAGTAGGCAAAAGAGCTAAATTCT
Organism: Cloacibacterium sp.; assembly: GCA_041909215.1. Classification (GTDB taxonomy): domain Bacteria; phylum Bacteroidota; class Bacteroidia; order Flavobacteriales; family Weeksellaceae; genus Cloacibacterium. The sequence goes on from JAYRDY010000058.1 coordinate 2,187, forward strand.
GTTCTTTATTCACATTAAAAACTAAATCTTGATAGCCAGAACCGATATTTGAAAATTGTATTTTCCCGAAATTATCTTTGTTGTTGAATTGAGTAAACATATAAGATTTATCTACCGTAAAAACAGTGTCAAAAACCTTTTTATCTGAAAACTGATTTTGTATAAGGTAATCATTAATCGTAGGTTTAAAGATCTTTAGAGAGTCTTTTTTGCCTTTATCAACGATTAAGCTATCTTGCTGCGATTGCCTTTGAGGCGCACCTTTTGTTAATGGAATTAAATTCTTTTGAGAGAATACATTAGAAAATATCAATAAAAAAACAATTAGTAGAAATTTCATAATAATAATTTACAACGACAAAAATAAAAAATAGACTGCAAAATGCAGCCTATTTTAAATATAATATTTTTTTAATATTATTTCCCTGTAAATTTTTCTACTTGGTTACCCCAACCTCCTACATTTGGGATATAATAATTAACATTTAAAGTTAATTCTCTTGTACATGGGTTAAAAGTAGAAATCTTAGTAGCATCAGTAGCCTGTTTAGCCCATATATAGCCTTTATTAGCACTAGAATAATAACCTGTATTTTGATCTGGCATAGTAACTACAAAAGTTTCTGGGTTGTAATTAAACACCAAATCTTGACCTAAATCCCAAAAATCTTTAACTAACATTTGGTTAGGAACTGAGCTAGCAACAATATCAAAACTTCCACCTGGATTATTCCACCATGATGCTGTATTTGTAAAAGCTCCATAAAAACCTGCAACTGGACAAGTTAATGAAACAGTTAGCGTATATTCTTGATTAAAAACAGCATTCTCTATTGTAGAAGATTGTAATTTAAACACTGCTGTTTTAGGGGTTTGTGATGCACCAGATTCTAATAATTTAATTGTAAAATCTCCTGAAACCTCACCATCATTTAAATCATCAGTATTTTTAACATATACAAAATCAATCCCCTCTACAACATTAGATTTTTGAGTATCTAAAACTAATTTAACTTGGTTAGAGCCTGTCACTGCCTTAACAGAACCATAAGAAATTTTCACTTCTTTTGATCCTATACCTTTCATTATGACTTCTGAAGACGCAGTAGCCTTGTTAAAGTGTACATAAGGCTTACCAGTGTATTCAGGGTTATCGTCTCTACAAGACCAAACCACAATGCTTAAAATAAAAAGCATTGGTAATAATTTAAATATTTTTTTCATGTTTTTCATTTTAAAATTAATAACCTGGATTTTGAACGATGCTTGGATTACCTAACTTTTCGTTTTGAGGAATAGGAAATGTAAATCTGTGATCTTTAATATCTAAGGTTAAAGGTGTAGAACTAACAACATCATCCACTTTATTTCTGTCAATACTAACACCAGCAACTTCACCTAATCTTCTCAAATCCACATATCTGTGTCCTTCTAAGCAAAGCTCAACTCTTCTTTCTTTTAATACATCCTTAAGAGCATCTACTTTATTCGCATAAACTGGTAAAGTAGCGGTTCCCGAATAAGTTCTTGCATCTCTAATTTTCTTAATATAAGTAGCTGCATCTACCAATTTATCTTGTGCTGCTGCTGCTTCTGCTAGAATTAAATACATCTCAGAAAGTCTGAAAATTTTAACATCATTTCTTAAAGGTGTATTACCTTTCCCCGGATATTTATCAATTACTAATACGTCTGTTGACACGTAATTTGCATCAGTAGCGTAAGTTGTACTTACAAGAGATGTAGGATCTACAAAAGCCCATCTTCTAATATCATTATTCTGATTAAAAATATTGAATAAGTTTCTACCTAAATCAAAAAGTGGACTTCCTGATAAATTAGTGGTATTTGTTGTCCATAGGGCTGCAACATTGCTCCAAGAACCTACTGATGGTTTACTTAATGCAAAAATTACCTCTCCTTGAATTGCATCATTCCACATTTGTCTATATGGAGTTGGAGTACTTGCGCCATAAAATGCAGTATTAAAAGTAGAAGAACCTGGAGTTCCTGTTGGGATTGGTGTAGCAGATGTTAAACCATTTGGAAAATTATCAACAACAGCTTGAGCATATTGTGCGGCTAAAGGGTATTTACCTCTGTATGCATACATTCTTGCTCTAATCGCATTGATAAGATTTTTAGTTACATATTTATAGCTGTTTCCATCTTTAAGATTTGTGAATGCAAAGTCTAAATCACCTTCAATTAAAGAATAGATTTCACCATTCTTAACTCTTGGTAGTTGATCGTTTGCCTTAGGTACAGACGTTGTAAGAATTACACCCAGAGCGTTATCATCTTTCATATCTGTTGTAAAATATGATTGCAATTGTAAATAAGCAAATGCTCTTAGCGTTCTTGCTTCAGCTAAAATTGAGTTAAACTCTTGTTTCTCTGCATCTGTAACCGTAATTCTCTCAGATGCTTCTAGCAACCTATTAACTCTATTAATTAATCTGTAATGATTTAACCAAGTTGATGAAACAAAAGCATTATCACTGTTTAAAATATATCTGTGCTCAGAAAAATACCATCCTGAATTACTTGGAGTAATACCAACTTCATCAGTAAAAAGGGATCCAAGTAGCATTTCATTACTTGTATCTATAGAACCATAAACTGTTCCGTTTAAGAATGATCTAAGATCGGCTACTTTTTGAAAAGCTACCTCGTTGTTTATTTCACCATCTTGAACAATATCTATAGCATCTCTACAAGAAAATATCGTAAGAGACGTAAGTAATACGTATAAATATAATTTAATTTTTTTCATTATTATTCAATTTAAAATTCAATATTAGTTCCTAAAGTTATTGTTCTCATATTAGGGTAAACAGAAAGGGAATAAGAGAAGTTTGGTTCTGGATCATAACCTTTCCATTTTGTCCATGTATAAAGGTTTTCTGATTGTACGAAAATCTTCATCCCTTTTACAAATGTATTTTTAAGTAAATCTTTAGGCACATTATATCCCAAAGAAACATTCTTTAGTCTAACAAAAGATGCATCCTTTAAAAACCTATCTGAGTAATCAGCATATGCTAGGTTATTAGCAGTTAATGATGGTTGAGAACCATTTGGATTTGTTGCAGACCAAGCATCTAACATATCAACTGATTGATTCCATTCACCAATTGATACTGGGTCATATAACCAAGCCATAGCATTATCATACTTCCAAGCACCTTGTTGGAAGGTAAAGTGAGCATCTAAATAGAAACCTTTGTATTCAGAGTTAAGTCCGAAACCACCTGTCCATTTTGGATATCTATTTTTACCAGTAGCTCTCTCGTCAGCATCCTTATTTAATATTTCAGTTGGTAAACCGTTAGCGTCTAGGAACAACGCATTACCATTAGATGGATTTACCCCAACATAAGGAGCAAAATACCATTCATAAATTTGTCCTCCTTCTACATTTCTGATTTCCCCAGCTGTATCGCTCTTCATTAAAGAAAGAATTTTACTTTTATTATAAGAAGCATTAGCATAAAGACTTAGTTTAGCATTATCTGTTCTTATAACATGATACTTTAGCAAAGCTTCAACCCCTCTGTTTTGTAGTTTACCGTTGTTACCACTTACACCATAAACACCATTTACAGCTGACAAGTTTATTGGATTATATAATTGGTCTGTCTGTTTATTATAAACATCCACATTCCCCTCTAATCTCTTATTTAATAATCTGAAATCTAAACCAATATTTAATTGAGACAATTTCTCCCATTGTACAATTGAATTAGTGAATGGGCCTAAGCCTAACGCTCCAGAAATATTATCATACCCTGTACCTGTAACATATGTATCTCTCACCAAGTTAGTCCCAGCTAACATAGGGTTATTACCTGCAGCTACAGCTATAATGTTTTGATTACCTATAATACCATAAGAAGCTCTAAGTTTCAACATATCAAAAGTTGAGCCTGCCATGAAATCTTCTTTATCTATATTCCATCTAGTACCCACAGACCAAAAAGTAGCCCATTTGTTATCCTCAACAAATCTATAAGACCCATCCCTTCTCACAAGACCACTGATACCGTACTTGTTATCATAGTCATAATCAACAGTTGCAAAATAAGCTAACGCACCAGCTGTTGTTTTTCCTGCAGAAGCACTAGGTACATAATATACAATCGGCGCTCCTCCAGCTGTAGGATTATCATAATATACAGGATCAATATAGCCTGTACCTGCTCCAAATACCCAGTTTAGTGGATTAAGACCTGATCTTCTTTGTGAAGTATAATTGTAATGAACTTTTAGATAATCTAAATAAAGACCCGCAGTCAAATTATGTTTTTCAGCAAATGTTTTGGTATATACTAAGCTAGTAACTGTATTGAAATTAAATTCTGATGTCTTGCTAAAGTCTTCAATACCGCCATAAGGATTAGGATTAACAGAAGTCGCTGAGTTTTTAGCAACAATTAGCGCTAGGTAGGCCCAAGGTGCTCTAGCGAAATTAGTTTCTTGAAATTTATAATCAACACCAGACTTATTACTAATAGTGAGGTCTTTTGTAATTTTGTAAGATAAATTAACGTTTGTAACAATACCCGTTTCATTTCTTTGGTTTGGTAAAGTTCCTTTAACAATGTCTTCTAAAACATAAATATTTTTACCCCCACTAAAATCAGAACCTATTGCATCTAATAGAGCTTTCCCATTAGCAAATTGCCCTGATTGTAAATAAGGAAGACCTGCATTAGCTCCATGAAGAGGGTTTTGGATAGAGTTATTTCTAATACCTTCATTAGTTTCTTCATCTAACTGATGTCTTTTAGAGAAAGACAAAGCTATTTGAGCTCCATAATTGAATCTATCATTTGCTGATTTACCCATTACATTATTTCTAAATGTAAATCTCTTGAAATCTGAAGTAGCAGGCACAATACCTGTTTGATCCATATATCCTACAGAAGAATACATATTTACTTTTTCTCCCCCTACAGTCATAGACAAATCATGTCTTTGAGTGAAACCTGGGCTGAAGAATACCTTTCTCCAGTTAGTATCAGGACCAGTATAATTAGCAATTTGATCATCAGTCATGCCAACTCCTACTCCTACTCCAGCCATTTTTTCTAAAGTCAATGCTTGTTTAGAATTTAAAAGGTCATAACCCGTCCCTGGCAACAAGCTAATTCCAGTTAGAGCACTGTAAGAAAATCTCATTGGTGCATTGTATCTACCTTTTTTAGTAGTAATAACTACAACACCATTAGCAGCTCTGTTACCATATATAGCAGTTGCAGCAGCATCTCTCAATACTGAAGCAGTTTCAATATCACTATCATTTAAATTTCTAAACTGTGTGGCATTAGAAATCATACCATCTATTACATAAAGAGGTTCAGAGCCAGCACTAAGAGACCCAACCCCTCTAATAATCACATCAATTTTACCAGATCCTGGCTGACCTGAAGAGGCATTAATAGTAATACCTGGTGATTCCCCTTGTAGTGAATTTAAGAAAGATGTTGTGGGTCTGTTCTCAAATTTCTCAGAAGAAATTGTAGTAGATGCTGTTACATCTTTAGACTTTGTAGCAGTTTTACTATAGCCCAAAATAACAACTTCTTCAATTTGCTTTTCTTTTGTTATACTGTCTTTTTTTGTTTTTTGTGCTAAAACAGCATCTGCCCCCATAAAGAAAAGCACACCTGCTGTTAACACTTTTAATTTTACATTCATATTAACAATATTTAATATTATAATCCACAAAAATGTTAATAAATTTTAACATATACAAATTAAATTTAGAATTAATTTATACCAAATCAAAATATTTAAATTATTCAATATTGAAAAAATTACCATCTAAATTATCAGAATTTAATTTATTCCAGATATTGAAAAAAAACACCCTCTTTTAAGGGGACATTTTATCAATTGTAAAATAAAAATTTCATTATTTATATTTATTCTAAATTACTATATTATGTTAATAAAAATCCCCTCTTTCGAGGGGATGGAATTAAATATTTATTTTAACTTTTTCTTCACTTCAATCTCTTCATACACTTCTAAGATATCACCTACTTCAATGTCATTATAACCTTTAATATTAAGACCACATTCGTAACCTTTGGTTACTTCTTTCACATCGTCTTTAAAACGTTTTAAAGATTCTAACTCCCCATCAAATTTAACGATTCCATCTCTAAGAAGACGTATTTTAGAGTTTCTGGTTACCTTGCCCGTAAGAACCATACAACCAGCAATAGTACCTACTTTAGAAATTTTGAATGTTTCTCTAATTTCTACGTTACCTATTACTTGTTCTTTAATCTCTGGAGAAAGCATACCTTCCATTGCTTCTTTAACCTCATCAATTGCTGCATAGATTACAGAATACGTTCTGATTTCTATTTCTTCTCTATCTGCTAATTCTTTTGCATTAGCACCCGCTCTTACGTTGAAACCAATCATAATAGCATCTGAAGCTGCTGCTAAAAGAACATCAGACTCTGTAATCTGACCAACTCCTTTATGAATGATGTTGATGCTGATTTCTTCGGTGGATAATCTTTGTAATTGATCTGATAATGCTTCAACAGAACCATCCACGTCACCTTTAAGGATTATGTTCAGTTCTTTGAAATCACCTAGAGCAATTCTTCTACCCAATTCATCAAGAGTAAGGTGTTTTTTGGTTCTGATGGTTTGTTCTCTCTGTAATTGTTCACGTTTATTGGCAATAGATTTCGCTTCTCTTTCATCTTCATATACCTTAAATTTATCACCTGCTGTTGGCGCTCCGTCTAAACCAAGTACTGTAACTGGAATTGAAGGGCCTGCTTCTTTCAGCTGTCTTCCTCTCTCATCCAACATTGCTTTTACTTTACCATGATTTTTACCTGCTAAAAGATAATCACCAACTTTTAGAGTTCCACCTTGAACTAGTACCGTAGAAACATAACCTCTACCTTTATCTAATGATGCTTCAATTACAACCCCATTTGCTAGTTTATTAGGATTGGCTTTAAGCTCTAGCATTTCTGCCTGAAGCAATACTTTTTCTAATAACAAATCTACATTGTTACCGAATTTAGCGGAGATTTCTTGTGCTTGTACATTACCACCCCATTCTTCAACCAAAATATTCATTCCTGAAAGTTGTTGACGAATATTGTCTGGGTTAGCATTCGGTTTATCTACTTTATTGATGGCAATAATCATAGGTACACCTGCTGCTTGTGCATGCGCAATAGCTTCTTTGGTTTGTGGCATCACATCATCATCTGCTGCAACTACAATAATTACAATATCGGTAACCTGAGCACCCCTGGCTCTCATCGCGGTAAACGCTTCGTGACCCGGAGTATCTAAGAACGTAATTCTTTGTCCGCCTTCAAGTTTCACGTTATAAGCACCAATGTGTTGCGTAATACCACCACTTTCACCAGCGATAACGTTTGTTTTTCTAATATAATCGAGTAATGATGTTTTACCGTGGTCAACGTGACCCATTACTGTAACAATAGGTGCTCTTGGCAATAAATCTTCTTCTGAATCTTCAACTTCTTCAGTGGCTTCAGCTTCAAGATCTGCATCAGCAAATTCTACTTTATAACCAAATTCATCGGCAACCAAAGTAAGTGTATCTGCTTCCAGACGCTGGTTCATGGTAACCATTACCCCAAGTGAGAAACACGCAGAAATGACTTCCGTAGCACTTACATCCATTAAAGATGCTAATTCTGAAACGGTAATAAATTCCGTTACTTTTAAAGTTCTGTCTGCTGCCTCAAGTTCTTGTTGAAGCTCGTCTTGCTCTCTACGGAATGTTCTTTTCTCTTTTCTATATTTAGAACCTTTAGATTTACCCCCTTTGTTGGTTAATTTCTCTAAAGTTTCTTTGATTTGATTTTTGATTTGCTCATCAGTAAGTTCTACAGGCATTACTTTCTCTCTGCCTCTATTTCCTCCTTTCTGATTTTTATTTCTGTTGTTATTATTACCTCCTTGGTTATTACCACCACCTTGGTTAGGACGGTTGTTATTGAAAGGTTTTTTATCACCAGACTGAGAATTGTTGCCACCTTGGTTATTTTGCCCTTGCCCTGGTGCAGGAGCTGGCCCATTGTTAATTCTCTTTCTTTGTTTTTTCTTGTTTTTATCTACAGAAGGTTTAGAAGGACGATTTTGAAACTGAGAAAGATCTATTTTCTCTGTTGAAAGAATTTTTGGCCCATCTAATTTCTGATAAACCGTTTCTATTTTTTGAGGTTCATCAAATTTAACAGAAGTAGGAGCTTCTTTTACCTCTGGTTTTTTGAACTCCGGCTTTGGTTGTTCTTTTTTCTGAGGTTTGGGTTGCTCTTGTTTCGGTTCTTCTTTCTTTTGAAATTCCTGTTTTGGCTTTTCTTCTTTTTTAGGAGAAGGTTTTGGTTTATTAGATTCAATAGTACTAAGGTCTATTTTATCTAAAACCTTCAGCTCAGGTTTTTCTTCTTTTTTAGGTTCAATAATTGTTGCTGGAGCAGGCTCTACTGGTTTTTCTTCTTCTACTTTTGCTTCAGCAGCTGGTTTAGATTCTAGATCAATTTTACCCAAAACCTTAGCCTCACCAATGGCTGGCGCTTTGGCTTTAATAACTTCTGGTTTTTTAGGTTCAATTTCTAGTTTTTCTTCAGGAACTTTGGTAATCACTACCTCATGAGAAGCTTTACGTTGCTCACCATCTTTGGCAAACTCGGCTTCCAATGCAGAATATGCCTTTTCTTCCAATTGAGCGTTTGGGTTTCCTTCTACCTCAAAACCTTTTGATTGTAGAAATTCTACTAATCTAGACATTGAAATATTGAATTCCTTTACCGCTTTATTTAATCTAATTTTTGGCATTGATTGTTATATTGCTTTTAGGCTTTTCAGCCAATTGTTTGTTTTATAAGTTATATTTATCTGAATCAAAAAAAAATTAATCTTCAAATTCTTCTTTCAGAATTCTTTTTACATCTTCTATTGTTTCTTCTTCCAGATCCGTCATTTTCACTAATGCTTCGGTATCTTTATCGAGAACGCTCTTGGCTGTATCTAGACCTACTTTCTTAAATTCTGCTATGATCCAAGCTTCAATTTCGTCATCAAACTCAGTTAATTCTACATCATCATCTGCTTGTTTTTCTCTATAAACATCAATATCATAACCAGACAACCAAGAAGCCAATCTAATATTTTGCCCTTGTTTACCAATTACTTTAGAAATTTCTTCAATCGGTGTATAAACTAATGCGTAATGTTGCTCTTCATTAATCTCTACTTTATTGATGGTTACATTTCCTAGAGCTCTTCTCACTAAGATTTCTGAATTTTTAGACCATTGGATTACGTCTATATTTTCGTTCTTAAGCTCTCTTACTACTCCATGAATCCTAGAACCTTTCACCCCAACGCAAGCTCCTACAGGGTCTATTCTATCATCATACGCATCTACTGCAATTTTCGCTTTTTCCCCTGGTATTCTTACTACTTTTTTAAGAATA
>JAYRDY010000059.1:0-11653 GCA_041909215.1 Cloacibacterium sp.
GCATTTTAACAACACAAAACCCAAAGGCAGAGCCAATAGTAATTACGCAGAATAACATTCCCGAAGAATTATTTAAAGATCTTAAAATTATTTCAATTGATGTAGATTCGGGTAACCAGAAATGGGTTTCTGTAGAGGGCGGTGGTGTTTTTTATTTGAGTTCAAACGGAGAAAATACCATCCAACATTTTACCAAACTTAATTCTCCTTTGCCAGATGATACGGTAACAGACGTTAAAGTAGATCAAAAAACGGGGAAAGTCTATTTTTCTACTTATGACGGTATTGTAGTCTATCAGGGAGATGTTATAAATGTTTCAGCAGATTTTGGTAACGTTAAAGTTTATCCCAATCCAGTAGTTACAGCACAGTACAAAGGCAATGTTAAGATTACAGGTTTGGCAGAAAAAACTAATATTAGAATTACAGATGCCGCAGGCAATCTTGTACATCAAAACGTTGCAAAAGGCGGTTATTATGAGTGGAATCTCAACAACCAAAGAGGCGTAAGAGTAGCTTCTGGGATTTATTTTGTATTGATGACCAACGAAGACGGAACAGATAAAGCAACTGCCAAAATTGCAGTGGTAAATTAATGAACAAATACACAGGCTTTCTCCTTTCTTATATTAAATATGGGGATAACGATGCTATTTTGCATTGTTATACTCAAGAGTCTGGTTTTCAGTCTTTTTTTATAAAAGGTTTATATTCTACTAAAAATAAAAAGAAAGCTTTTCTGTCTCCTATGAACGAGCTTTCTTTTACGGTTTTAGAAGGCAACCATCAATCAGAATTATTAAGGGTTACCAAACTAGAAATTGTTGAAACCAAAGACGATTTTACTGATGTAAAATACAATACCATTGCTTTTTTTGTGTCAGAATTTTTGAATCAAATCTTAAGAAATGAAAATCAAAATTCAACGTTATATCAAGAAATTTTTTGTTTAAAGGCTCATCTCAATCAATCCAATTACTTTTCTCACTATTATTTTATGATTAAAACATTGGCAATTTTAGGGCTTGCGCCATTAATTTCTGATGAAAAATATTTGAATATTGAAAAAGGAGTGTTCCAAGAACAAAGCAATAATGAAACAATAGACGAGTTTACCTCTGGTATTTGGAAAACCATACTCACTAGCGAATTTTATTCTGATTTAAAAATAGAAAGCAAGTACAAAAAGAAACTCTTAGATTCTATTTTAATCTACTACAAATATCATTTTCCAGACTTTAGAAGTCCAAAATCATTAGAAATCATCAATCAAATTTTCGAATAAAAAAACCGCCTTATTTCGGCGGTTATTATTTTTTTAGTCTTCTGCTGTAGTTCTGGTTTCTGTTTTATATACTTGGAAGTTGAATACAAAACTTCTGTTTCTGAAAGAATATGTTGCATAAGGATAATGATCGTCTCTAGCAAAAGCAGCTCTTGAAGGAACAATAATTACACCTTGTAAGTTATAATTTTCACTATCTGGGATTTCAGAGCTTTGAAATTTCTCTAATGCTTCTTGTAAGCCTTCAATTTCAAAAAAAGTTCTTGTTTTTGGTGTGGTAAGACTTTCGTTGTATTTATCAAGAACCGATTTTTTAACATAAAAATAAGCAGGGTCTATTTCTGGCGTACCAGTTCCTGTCATTGTATTTCTAAATAATTGGGTAGAGCCAAACTTTATTGTACCATCACTTTCTTTAATCCCAACATAAGTTGTAGCTTTTACCATCCATCTTATTTTATCTGTTTTGGCGATGCTTTTGCCATTGGTTGGTACATATCTACTGATGTAAATTACACCAGAAGGCAGTTTAATTGGGTTTAATTTAGCAAGTGGAGTCTCATTATCATCAGTAGTTACAGAACTATCAAAAGCAACAATGTTACCTTTAGCATCAAAATAATTATCTTTTAAGAATTGTTCTGCAGATGCATCATCATAAGAGTTTTGTGTTTCTATGCTAACGCTGTCTGTGCTAGAAGAAGTGTCGTCATCTTTTCTACAAGATGTAATTGCAAGAGAAGAAATAGCTAGAAACAAAAATATTTTTTTCATAATTGTTATTATCCTTTGGATTTGTTTAATTAAATTGCCTTTGTAAATTCAATAACTGCAAAAGTATAAATAAATTATGAGAATTGATAAATTTTTATGGAGTATTAGGTTTTATAAAACAAGAAATATTGCAGCGGAAGAGATTAAAAAAAATAGAGTTTCAATATTAGATCATGTCGTAAAATCTTCTAAAGAAGTAAAAGAAGGAGATGTTATTAAGATTAGAAAAAACCAAATAGATTATAAAATAAAAGTTCTACAAATACCCAAAAGTAGAATAGGAGCCAAGTTGGTACCCTTGTACGTAACAGACTGTACCGATAAAGAACAGTATGAACTACTTAAACTAAGAAAACTATCCCAAGACTATTATCGCCAAAAAGGAGAAGGCAGGCCAACCAAAAAAGACAGAAGAGCCATGGATGGTTTCTTAGATGATGATGTTGATGATAATTCATCAATGTCAGAAGAAGATTGGAATTCTTTCTTTACTGATGTTGAGGAAGAATAGCCAAAATTTCTTCAACAATAACTTCAGGCGATTTGTTATCCGTATCAATAATGAATTGAGACTTATTATAGAAAACATTTCTTTCAAATAAATGTTTAGCAATAAATTCAGGTAAATCTTCGTCAGGAATTCTTGCAATAATAGGTCTTTTTTCCTTTTGTTTCACTAATCTTTCGGTAAGAGTGCTAATATTAGCTCTTAAATAGATGGTGATGGTTTTTTCATTCAATACATCCATGTTGTTGTAATAAACAGGAGTTCCGCCACCAACGCTCAAAATACATTGCTTTTCTTTGTTGAGAATCTCTTCTAAAGTTTCTTTTTCTAGTTTTCTAAAGAAAATTTCTCCTTTATTTTGAAAAATTTCAGGGATTGTTTGTTGGTATTTCGTAGAAATCACCTTATCGAGGTCAAAAAGTTGAAAATTTATTTTTCCGCTCAATAATTTGGAAATGTGAGATTTACCGCTTCCCATGTAGCCAATAAGAGATATTATCATAATTTTTTTTGTACAAATTACTTAAAAAATTTTGAGATTTTAAAAAAAGCCTTATCTTTGCACCACTTTTAACGGCAACGTTATTAAGACCTGGTAGCTCAGCTGGTAGAGCAATACACTTTTAATGTATGGGTCCTGGGTTCGAATCCCAGCCAGGTCACAAGCGAATAAAATCCGTAATTTTGCGGTTTTTTTTTGCCTGCGTGGTGAAATTGGTAGACACGCCATCTTGAGGGGGTGGTTTCCTAAGGATGTGCTGGTTCGAATCCAGTCGCAGGCACAAGCAGAAAACAATTAAAGAGTTTAAAAATTCTTTTACAAAATTTTTAATTATTAATTTTTAATTAAAAGACCTGGTAGCTCAGCTGGTAGAGCAATACACTTTTAATGTATGGGTCCTGGGTTCGAATCCCAGCCAGGTCACAATTTACGAAAGTAAATTTTTTTCATATTAATATTTTGTGATTTGGTGTTTAAAATCCTTCAAGAAAACCTTGAAGGATTTTATTTTTATGATTATGCATTTAGAATTTAGTCTAAATGCACGTTATCAATTAATCTTACATTGCCCGCAGAGGCTACAATAAAGGCTCTGTAATGGTGTCCTTTGTAGAAAAAATTGGTTTCTTTTAAAGTTTTTTCGTCTGCAATTACAAAGTATTCTAAATCTAAATCAGAATTTTCAAAGATATTTTTTACGCGAGTTTTAATTTCGTCTAAAGAAAGATCGTTAAACCATTCTTTTACCTGTAATAATGTTTTGTAGATTAGGATAGCTTCTTTTCTTTGCTCTTCGTTAAGTCTTAGGTTCCTAGAACTTAGCGCAAGTCCGTCTTCTTCTCTAAGTGTAGGTACTGCATGTATTTTTACAGGAAGCTTTAATTTTTTAACCAAAATTTTAATAATCGCTAATTGTTGGTAGTCTTTTTCACCAAAATATGCATTATGAGGCTGTACTTGTCTTAGTAATTCTTCTACCACTGTTCCAACGCCATCAAAATGACCTGGTCTTGCCTTGCCTTCCATTTCGTTTTCTAGTCCATCAAAATCGTAGTGTTTGCTTTTCATCCCTTCGGGATAAATATCTTCTACTGAAGGTACGTAAACAGCGTCTATACCTGCTTTTTCTAGTAATTCTAAATCTTTATCTAAGGTTTTAGGGTATTTGTTAAAATCATCAGGATTATTAAATTGAGTTGGGTTTACAAAAATAGAAGAAATTACCTCGTCGTTTTATTTTTTTTCGGCTTCGTATAGAGATAAAATGCCTTTGTTTAATTCGCCCAAAGTAGGGGCAAAGCCAATTTTTTTGCCCATTTCGCGTTGTCTTTCAATGTAATCTACAAGTGTTTTTTTACTTTTTAAAACTTTCATAAGAGTTGTATTTTATGTAAAATTATAAAAATTTGTTAATTAAAAGAAATTCGGTTATTTTTTTGTAATTTTGCATAATTAACCGTCTTTGTATAAAGAAGAATTATTTATTATGCCGAATCAAAAGATTTTATATGTCACCACAGAAATGTTTCCGTATCAGGAAGAAAGCAATATGGCGATGATGGTGAACAAGATGGCACTTAAGATGCACCAAGAAGGAAATGACGTAAGGGTTTTTATGCCTAGGTTTGGACTGATTAGCGAAAGGAAGTTTCAGTTGCACGAAGTGATTAGACTTTCTGGAATGAATATTATAATTAACGACCTAGATCAGCCGTTGATTATTAAGGTGGCTTCTTTGCCAGGAGAAAGATTACAGGTTTATTTTATAGACAACGAAGAGTATTTCAAAAGAAAACAATATTATTTTGATGAAGGCAATAAACCTTTTGATGATAATGATGAAAGAGCAATTTTCTTTGCAAGAGGAGTAATAGAAACCATTAAAAAACTAAACTGGGTGCCAGACGTGATACACTTAAATGGTTGGATGGCTTCTTTTATCCCTATCTATCTTAAAAATTATTACAAAACAGATTCTTATTTTAACGATACAAAACTGGTTCTATCAGTTTATAATGAGCAAAATGCTCCACTAGATCATAATATTATTGAAAAATTAAAGTTTGATAGTATTGAGGGGCTAAAAGCATTTAACGATCCATCATTTCAGAGTTTTGTTATTGAAAGTATGGATATGGTAGATGTTTTGGTAAAAGGTGATGAATTTTTAGAAGAAAATTTAGAAAAAGCTTACGAAAATTCTACAGCGCCCAAAAAAGATTTTGTAGAAGGAGATGCCATTAGCGAAATATATTAACCAAATTTACATAAAAAAATAAATGATAAAAGAAATTCAGAGTATCTTTAAGCTTTCTTTTTCCCTTTTTGTAGGTGCAGCTATTTTTATAGCTTGTGAACCAGAAGCAGACCAATTAGGGTCTCAATTCTTTCAAAATGGTACAGCTAAAGATTCTATTGCTAGTTATGACGTTGTAATCTACAACAATCCTCGAGAGAATGATACAATACAATCTGATGCAGATAAACTAACCGAAGCGACTTTAGGTGCTTTTGATGAACCTAATTTCGGGATGCAAAAATCTGCCTATGTAACCCAGGTAAGATTAAGTTCTTATGATCCGGATTTTGGGACAAATGCTGTAGTAGATTCTGTAGTTTTACAAGTGAAACCACTTTATTATACGACCTCAGACTCTGTAAAAGCGGTTACTTATGAAGATTATATTTTCCCTGAAGGAGATGTAGCTGCAAAGAAAGTAGTAACTACTTATCCTGTAAAAAAATATGGAAAACAAAAAATAGGAGGCTTACCTGCTAAATTTACAGTAAATGTGCATGAGGTTGATGAATTTCTAGATTCTTATCAAACAGATGTTTACTCTAATAAGCAAGTTGCTTTAGGTACTTTGCTAGGCTCTAAAGTTTTTGATGGGAATATAAGAGCAATTAAAATCACGAAAGATACCGATAATTCTGAGCTTTATAACAGAGATGCAGCACTTAGAATAGGACTTGATAAAGACTTCTTTCAACAAAAAATTGTAAATAAAAAAGGTTCTTTTGAGTTAAAAGACGCAGCAAGCTTCATTAGATATTTTAAAGGATTAAGAATTTCTGTTGCAGAAAATGATGGTTTTATGTTTAATTTCAATCCTAATGAAATTACAGCAACCATGTATTATAAGTATGATAAAACCAATACAGACAATACAATTACCAAAACAAGCTCTACTTATACTTTAGATTTAGGTTCTTCTAATGCACACTTTTCTCAAATCAATTATAATAGACCTAATTCTTATCTTACAGCAATGGGTTCTATTAATAAAGTAACGGGGGATCCTAAAATTTATCTACAAGGTATGGGTGGTCCAGGTGCAGAAATGAAAATTCCTGATGCTGTAATTAATGAACTTAAAAACTTATATAACAACCAAAAAATAGCTGTTCTTTCTGCTAAAGTTAAGCTCTATACTGATGCCACTTCTTGGAGTAATAATTATACTAAACCAAGTAATTTTGTTGCTTTATTCAAAGAAACTACAGATAATAGCGGAGTAAAAACGACTACAACATCTTTCTTAGATGATATAGAAAAATTTCAATATTCAGGAATCTATAAAATGGTAAATGCTGTTGATTTAGAGAAAAATCCTGCCTATTATGAAATTAACATCACTCAATCTATTAAAAATATGATTGAAAAAGAATCTACAACAGATAAGTTGATTACTTTAGACGTTGGAGAGTTCAGATCTGGTACCACAGGACTTCTTGGTAAGAATTATACAACAAGAGCATATACACCAAATAGAATAGTATTGGTTGGTTCAGCCCCTTCTAACACACAATATAAAGCTCAATTAAAAGTAATTTACTCAAAAAAATAAAAAACTATGTGCGGAATTGTAGGATATACAGGTTTTCAAGACGCTTACGATATTGTAATCAACGGTTTAAGAAGATTAGAATATCGTGGTTATGATAGTGCAGGGATTGTGCTTGAAGATAAAAATAATAATTTTGAAGTAAAAAAGACAAAAGGAAAAGTATCAGACCTTGTAGAAATTTCTGAGTCTCTTAAAGGTACTTCGCATATGGGGATGGGGCATACAAGATGGGCGACTCATGGTGTTCCTAGCGATAGAAACTCTCATCCACATGTGTCTAACGATGGTAAAATTGCAATTGTACATAATGGGATTATCGAAAATTATGATACCATTAAAACCATGCTTATTGGTAAGGGGTTTAACTTCTTATCATAAACAGATACTTAAGTTTTAGTTAACCTTATTCAATATATCTTAGATACACAAAAAGTAAGTTTCCCAGAAGCCGTAAGATATGCACTAAATGAAGTACATGGTGCTTATGCAATTACTGTAATGCATAAAGATAATCCTGGCGTATTGGTAGTAGGCAGATTAGGCTCTCCTTTGGCAATAGGTTTAGGAGATAAAGAATATTTTATTGCTTCAGATGCATCGCCATTTGTGGAATTTACCAAAGAAGCAGTTTACTTAGAAGACGGCCATATGGCTACCATTTCTTTAGAAAATGGCGTTGATATAAGAAGTATTAAAGAAAATGAAAAAATTATCCCTGAAATACAAGAGTTAAAACTAAGTCTTGAACAAATAGAAAAAGGTGGTTATGAGCATTTTATGCTGAAAGAAATCTTCGAACAGCCAAAATCTATTCAGGATACACTAAGAGGAAGACTATTAGTGAATGAAGGCATTATTAAAATGGCCGGAATTTGGGATCACCTTGATAGAATTAATAAAGCTGAAAGAATCATCATCATCGCTTGTGGTACATCTTGGCACGCAGGTCTTATCGGAGAATATCTCATCGAAGAATTTGCAAGAATCCCAGTTGAAGTAGAATACGCTTCAGAATTCAGATATAGAAACCCTATCATTACTGAAAAAGATATCGTTGTCGCTATTTCTCAATCAGGAGAAACGGCAGATTCTATGGCCGCAATAAAATTGGCTAAAGAAAAAGGAGCGTTCATTTACGGAATTTGTAACGTAGTAGATTCTTCTATCGCAAGATTTTCAGATGCAGGTTCTTATACCCATGCAGGTCCAGAGATTGGTGTAGCTTCTACCAAAGCATTTACATCTCAGTTAACAATTTTATCATTAATTGCTTTAAAATTAGGTAAACATAACGGTAATCTAAGCAATGCAGAATTTATGAGATTGATAACAGAACTAGATAATATTCCTAAAAAAGTAGAAGAAGTTCTAAAATCTACTCATGATTATGTTAAGAAAATCGCTCATGATTTTGTTAACGCTTCCAATTTCTTGTATTTAGGAAGAGGTTTCAATTTCCCTGCAGCATTAGAAGGAGCACTTAAACTGAAAGAAATTTCATACATCCACGCAGAAGGTTATCCAGCAGCAGAAATGAAACACGGCCCAATTGCTTTAATTGATGAGAATATGCCAATTGTTATTATTGCTCCTAAAAAAGGACATTATGATAAGATAGTAAGCAACGTACAAGAAATTAAAGCAAGAAAAGGGAAAGTAATTGCCGTAGTAAATTACGGAGACGAGCAAGTTGCATCAATGGCAGATTATGTAATTGAAGTTCCCGATACTTCAGAATGTTTCTCACCAATCGTAGCTTCTGTTCCTTTACAATTATTGGCTTATTATATTGCTGTGTATAGAGGCACAAACGTAGATCAGCCGAGAAACCTCGCAAAATCGGTAACTGTAGAATAAATTTTATTAATCGTAATAATAAAATCAAAAAACTACCGTTTAAATTGAAATCTTAAAGATTTGTTAAAAAAAAATTATATATTTACCGGCAAAATTTGATTAGTATAATGAAAAGAATTTTTCTTGTGATGCTTGCAGCATCTTTTGTAGCTTCATGTTCTAAAGGCGGAGGAAGAGGAAATACAGGAACTCCAGATACCAGAGGAGAATTAGTGCCGAAAGAAAGCAAAAAATCTTTTGAGGCCAAAAGACCATATGGTATGGTAGCAATTCCTGGAGGTTCATTTGTGATGGGGCAAGGCGATGCAGATTTTACAGCTACTCCTGAAAAAGCTCCTCTGAAAACCGTAACCGTTTCTTCATTTTTTATGGACGAAACAGAGGTTACCAATTCAGAATACAGACTTTTTGTAAGTTATGTAAGAGATTCTATCGCAAGGACACTTCTTGCTGAGGCCGCTGGTGATGCAGCAGGTGAAGAAGGAATTGGTAGATATGCTTATCTTTCTAAAAAAGCTGGAGATGAGGCTAATGCTTATCAAAAATTTTTAGAATCTCAAGGAGACAGAGATGGATACAATGATGCAAAACGTTTAGATAAAAAAGTTCCATTGTATTGGAATCCTAATCAATATCCTGACGAAAAATATGCTGAGGTAATGGAATCACTTTATTTGCCACCAGCTAAAAGAATCAATAATGAAAGACTTTTGGATACAGAAAAGCTTAAATATTCTTACGAGTGGGAAGATATTGCTACTGCTGTAAAAGATAAAACAAGAAGTTCTCAGTATCTTAAAAGAGAAAGCATAGCAGTATATCCAGATACTACTGTTTGGGTTAAAGATTTTAATTATGCATATAACGAGCCATTGTTTGATCAGTATTTTTGGCATAAGGCTTACAAAGATTATCCTGTTGTTGGGGTAACTTGGGATCAGGCGCGTGCTTTTTGTGATTATAAAACAAAGGCAAAAAGAGATTATATAAAATCTGGTAAGAAAAAAGGAGATAGACCAATGAAATTCCGTCTTCCTACAGAAGCAGAGTGGGAGTACGCAGCTAGAGGTGGTCTGGAAAATGCTACTTACCCTTGGGGAGGACCTTACTTAACAGATGATAGAGGTTGTTATTTGGCAAACTTCAAACCGAAAAGAGGTAATTATATTGAAGATGAGAAAAAAGGAACCTATCCTTATACAGCACCTGTAAAAAGATTTCATAAGAATGGGTTTGGTTTATACGATATGGCAGGGAATGTGTCTGAATGGACAGAATCTCCATACAACAATTCTACTTATCAATTCTCTTCTACGCTAAATCCTTATTTATCTAACCAAGCATACAGAGAACCAAGAAAATCTGTAAGAGGTGGTTCTTGGAAAGATGTTGGTTATCTATTAATGACGGGGTACAGAGATTACGAAAGAAAAGATTCTGCAAGAAGTTATATAGGTTTCCGAACAATACAAGATGTTCCTGCAGGAACTGCTAAATTGAGAAGATCAAGCAAATAAATTAAAACTATAAAAAATCAAAGTTATGTTAAAAAAAGTTTTTAGTACAAAAGATTCTACTTTAAATTTTGTATATTCTTTCGGAGCATCTATTGTAATTTTAGGAGCATTATTCAAATTAAATCACTGGCACATTGGTCCTTTTACAGGAACTGCAGTATTGGCAATTGGGTTAATTACTGAAGCAATTATTTTCTTAATTTTTGCATTTGATGTGCCAAAAGAAGAATCTCATTATGCTTGGGAAAACGTATATCCAGAATTATTAGACGCTGATGCAGAAGCCAAACCAAGAAAAATAGCACCAATACAAACTTCTGAGCTAGATGTTACTCTTTCTGAAAAGTTAGATAAAATGTTAGAAGACGCTAAATTAGATGTGTCTCTTTTTGAGAGATTAAAATTTGGAATTGATAAATTCTCAGCTTCAGTAGATCAAATTAACAGTACAGTAGATGTTTCTGCTGCTACAACCAAATATAATGATCAGTTAACACTTGCTGCAAGTCATTTAGAAAGCATTAATGCATTATATTCTTTACAATTAGAACATGGTAAACAACAATCTGAGTTCAGTAAAAAATATGTAGAAGATATTCAAAAATCTGCAGAACAATCAGAGAAATTCAATGAAGAGTTAGCAGGTCTTACATCTAATTTAAATAATCTTAATAGAGTTTACGGAGGTATGCTTTCTGCAATGAAAGCTTAATTTTCTTTCAATATTTTAATTAACTAATTTATTTAATCAAAAAAATTAAAATGGCAAAAGGAAATTTATCACCACGTCAAAAAATGATTAACTTGATGTATCTTGTCTTCATTGCGATGCTTGCAATGCAGATAGATCAAGAAATCATTCGTTCTTATCAAGATACCAACCTTTCTTTAGAAAGTACAAGAAAATTAACTGAATCAAAAAATACCGATATTTTCGAGAAAACACTAGCTGCAAAAGCACAAAATTCTCCTGAAACATTTGGTGCTTCTCAAACTCAATATCAAGCACTTAAAGTTAAAGTAGATGACTTAGTAAATTTTATTGATGATAAAAAAAACATTCTAAAAACAAAAGCAGGATTTAATTCAAATATTGAAGATGTAGAAGCAAATTTTGCTTCATTAAATAATACAGAAGCTGGTACTAATGAGTTTTTTAAAGGTGGAGATGGAGAATTACCATCAAAAACAGCTGAAGAGCTAAAAAGTAAAATGAATGCTTTAAAAGATTTTATTGTACAAAATTTTGGTAACAATGCAGAATTGAAATCATTAGCAGTTAATGCCAATAAAACTTTAGCTTCAGAATTTACAGGAGGACAAAATAAACAAGGTAAAACTTGGTTGCAATATAAGTTT
>JAYRDY010000060.1:0-11449 GCA_041909215.1 Cloacibacterium sp.
GTTAGTCCAAAGAGAACCAAATTGGTTTGGTAAAGGGAAAACCCAATAACCTACCCAAACTCTACCCATGTGGATTACAGGGAAGATGGCTGCTTGTACTACGGCAAAGATTGTCATCGCTTCCGCAGAACGGTTTACAGACATTCTCCATCTTTGTCTAAATAATAACAATACTGCAGAGATTAAGGTTCCTGCGTGACCGATACCTACCCACCATACGAAGTTAGTGATATCCCAACCCCAGTTGATAGTTCTGTTAAGTCCCCAAGCTCCGATACCCGTTCCGATTGTATAAGCGATACAACCAAAACCGTATACAAAAAGAACTAAAGATGCCCAGAAAGATACCCACCAAAGTTTTCCGGCTCTCTCTTCGATAGGTCTTGCAATATCTTCGGTGATATCGTGATAAGTCTTGTGACCAATAATTAGCGGTTCCCTAATAGGGGCTTCGTAATGTCCTGACATGTTTTACCTATTTATATTATTTAAACGTTTTTTTCTTTTCTGTTTCTTACTTTAGTATGATAGAATACGTTTGGTTTTGTACCTACTTCTTCTAGCAATACATATTTTCTCTTGTCATTGAACAATGCTCTTACTTCAGATGATTTATCATTCATATCACCAAATTTAAGTGCACCTGTAGAACAAGCTTGTGAACAAGCTGTTTTCAACTCACCATCTTCAATTCTTCTGCCTTCTTTTTTAGCTTCTAGAATTGTAGCTTGCGTCATTTGGATACACATAGAACATTTTTCCATTACCCCTCTAGTTCTTACCACAACATCAGGATTTAGTACCATTCTGCCTAAATCGTTGTTCATGTTGAAGTCAAACTTATCATTCAAGTTATAAGTAAACCAGTTGAATCTTCTTACTTTGTAAGGGCAGTTGTTTGCACAATATCTGGTACCAATACATCTGTTGTAAGCCATTTGGTTTTGGCCTTGCTTACCGTGAGATGTAGCAGCTACCGGACAAACTGTTTCACACGGAGCGTGGTTACAGTGTTGGCACATTACTGGTTGGAAGATTACGTCTGGGCTATCACTTGGTTCAATTAAGATGTCATAAAGATTAGGAACATCTAGACCTCTATCAAGACCTTCTTTAACTTCAATTTTTTCTTTAGCAGAGTAGTAACGGTCTATTCTTAACCAATACATATCTCTAGACATTCTTACCTCTTCTTTACCAACTACAGGAACGTTGTTTTCTGCCTGACAAGCAATAATACAAGCTCCACAGCCAATACAAGAGTTAAGATCTACAGAAAGATTAAAGTGCGGCCCATCTGTATCATCAAAAGCATCCCAAAGATCTACTTTACCAATTGGTAATGTCCCTTGAAGGGTTTCCATAGTCATTGGCTTGTTCCACTCGTTAACATCACCTTTAAGGTAGGTGTCTAAAGAAACTTCTTTAGCAATTTCGTAACGACCCATTAAGGTATTCTGAAGCTGCATCCCTGCAAACTCATGGTCGTCTGCATCTGCTTTTTCTATTGTAGCACCAGAAACTATTGTATTAAATCCATCAAATAAAGGATATGCATTAATACCTGTTTCTGCTACTTTACCTGAATCTTTTTTACCGTAACCTAAAGCTAAACCTAGAGAGCCTTCAGCCTGACCAGGTTGGATGAATACTGGTACATTTTCTAGTGTTACACCATTTACTTTAAGGGTAACTACTGTACCATCTAATTGCATTCTTGCATTCAGATTATTTTCAATACCAAACTTCTTAGCATCTTTAGGAGAAATTGTTAAATAATTATCCCAAGACATTCTAGAAATTGGATCTGGTAATTCTTGTAACCAAGGGTTGTTAGCTTGTGTACCATCACCAATAGAAGTTTTAGTATAAAGTACAAGTTCTAAATCACTTGCTTTAAATGCTTTTAGTTCTGATGAAGCTTTAGCAGCATCACCTCCAGCATAAGAAAGACTACCTGTTACGTTACCAGCATTGAAACCGTTATATAACGCTTGATTGAAAGATGTACCTCCTAAAATAGAAGGAGCATTAGCTTTCAAATATTCGTAATAATTATTTGCAGGATTTCCTTTACCATTCACCCAAACCAATAAAGATTCTTCAATTTGTCTAGATTTATAGATTTTCTGAATTGTTGGTTGGATTAATGAATAAACTCCTGTTTGAGGAGCAATATCCCCCCAAGATTCTAGCCAATGTGCTGAAGGAATAACAACTTTAGCCGCTTTAGCTATTTCATTGTTTTTATCTACTACTGCAACAACTGTAGAAGCTTTAGATAAAGCTTTTTGGAACTCAGCACCTTTTGCGTGAGAGTAAATTGGGTTTACATTGTTTACCACTAAAACACCAACTTGCCCTGCATTTAACCAAGCTAAAAACTCGTTAAATCTTGCCGCATCGTATTCTTTAAGTAGGTTAGCTTTACCTGTAAAGGCAGAAGATCCTAATTTTTGATTGATTAAATGTGCTAAAACATAAGCCGCTTTAGAACCATCAGCAAAAACAACAGCTTTGTTACCTTTCGCTTGTAATTCTTTAGCAATATCAGCAGCAACTTTGTCTGAAGTACCGCCACCTACAATGGCGTTGTAAACTTCTACCAAAGTTTTATTAACAGCTGAAGGCTTTTGCATGATTCTAGTATCTGCATTAGCACCAGTAAGAGACATATTAGATTCTACTTGTATATGTCTTAACATTTTTTCTCCTGGTTTTCTAGCAGCAGCGTAAGAGGTTTCTAAGCTTTGTGCATTGTAATCTCCTAAGAAATCTGCTTGGAAAGATACTACCAATTCTGATGTTGATAAATCATATACTGGTAATGCTCTGTTTCCGAAAACTTCTTGTGCAGCATCTAATGCAGCAGCGTAGGTATAAGCATCATAAGTTACTAACTCAGCATTAGCATATTTTGCTTTGAAATCTCCAAATAATTTTTTGAAAGTTGGAGATGGATATGAGTGAGAAAGAACAACGATTTTTTTGTTTGCAGCTTGCGCATCAGCTAAAGCTTTAAGAACAACATCATCAACTTTATCGAAAGTTTCGTCACTTCCTTCAAGTTTAGGTTGTTTAATTTTATCGTTATCGTAAAGTGAAAGAACACTAGCTTGCGCTCTTGCATTTGTTTTTCCTAAATCATTAGCAGCAGGGTTTGGTTCTATTTTAATAGGTCTTCCTTCTCTAGTTTTTACTAAAACGCTAGCAAAATCAAAACCATCAAAATAAGTAGATGCATAATAATTTGGGATTCCTGGGATAATGCTATGTGGCTTTACCACATAAGGGATAGTTTTGACAACCGGAGCTTCACAAGCTGCTAAAGTAACAGCCGCAGTAGAGAAACCTAAAAGTTTTAGGAAGTCTCTTCTAGAAGTTCCAGAGTTATTCATCTTATCTGCATCTCCTAAGAATTCATCCACAGGAATTTCGTTTTGAAATTCTTTTTGAGCCAATTTCGCGTTTAGCGATTGGTCTTTAAGTTCGTGAATACTTCTGAATTGTATTTTATTTGAAGCCATTTATACTTCTAATTTTCTGTTATTAATAATGACATTTACCACATTCTAAACCACCAATAGCATCTACAGTAATTTTATCTGTACCGTATTGTTTTTTCAACTTATCGTGAAGTTTTTGGTAGTATTCTTTGTTATAATTGTTTGTCATATCTACTTCAGTAGTTCTGTGACAATCAATACACCAGCCCATTGTAAAGTTGTTTGCCATTTGTAGTTTGTCCATCGTTTGAACTTCACCGTGACAAGCTTTACATACAACGTCCACTTTTTTAGCTTTCATAATAGTTTGCTCACCAGCTACAACGTGTTGTGAGTGGTTAAAGTAAACGAAATCTGGCATGTTGTGAATTCTAACCCATTCAATTGGTTTAGTTTTACCAGTGTAAGACTGCGAAGCTTCGTCCCAACCAGCTGCCTCATAGATTTTTTTAATCTCAGCGGTGTAGAAGTCTCTAGATTTACCTTCTTCTATGTATTTACCTTTGTACTCAGGGATACCTTTGTGACAGTTCATACAAACATTTACTGAAGGGATTTCAGAAACTTTACCATACTTAGCACCAGAGTGGCAAGTTTGGCAATCAATCTTATTCTCACCAGCGTGGATTTTGTGAGAGAAATAAATTGGTTGTTCTGGCTGATAACCTTTGTAAACACCTACCCACATTAACCAGTTCCAAATTCCGTAGAATGCGAAAGCTGCTAAAACGCCCATTATTACTTTACCTAAGGTATTGTATTTTTGGTAAAACTCTCCTAAAGAGTGGATTCTAGTAGCATCTAATTCAGAAATTTCTGCTGATTTTCTTTGTAGATTTACAAGTTGGGTTAATCTAAATAGTAATAAAAGTAATAAACCACCTACAGCTGCAAGCGAAATTAGAAGTGCAGAAGAGTTGTTTTTTTCTTCTTGTGCAGCTTTTAATGCTTCAGGAGAGTTAGGGTCAACTTCTCCAGCTACAGGCTCAGCTTTTGGAGGATTGGTGGTGTACTCTAGGATATCTGCAATATCTTGGTCTGAAAGACTTGGGAATTGCGTCATCTCTACTTTTTTGAATTTTTCAAAGACCTCGTTTGCATATTTGTCGCCAGAAGCTCTTAATGCTTTGTTGTCTTTAATCCATTTTTGGAACCAATCTACACCTAAATTTTGTTCCTTTTTTAATCTATCTACTACGCCACCTAAAGAAGGGCCTACCATTTGTTTGTCTAATGCGTGACACGCAGAACAATTGGTTTTAAAAAGAGTTTCCCCTTTTTTTGCATCTCCTTTAAGATCCTGAGCGAAAATAGAAGCACTGGTTGTTAATAGCAGACTACATGCTAACAACACTCTCTTGTAATGCTTTCTCCAACTAATCATTTAATTAATCTTGGGTTAATACTATTGAGTTTACAATCAATTCCGCAAAAATAACACTTTAACACAATATTAACGGAAAGAAAAACTGTAATTTCTCATTTTTTTTTAATTTATAATAATTCTAAATAAGAATGGTTGAAATAATTTTTATTTGTCTTAATTTTGCTAAAAATAATTTTGATGAAAAATTTTGTAAAAGTAATTTCTCTTTTGTCTTTTTTGAGCTTTTATAGTATTGATGCACAGCAAGTTGTTAAAAAAGACACCCTTAATGGTACAGTATTAACAATGACGATGGATGGCAAGGTAAATGCTGTTCTTACGGACTTAGAAGGGAAGTGTGATAGGGTTAAAGAAGCAGAATTAGCAGAAGCTAATAAGCCAATAATTTCAAAAACTGATGTCTCTAGTAAACCAAAATCGAACACGGAAATATGTAGAGATAACCCTAAAATTTTGGGATATAAAATACAAGTAGCTGTTGTGAAATCTAATGAAGAAGCAAATAAAGTAAAAACATATTTTCGTTCTAAATTCCCGAATATAAAAGCAGAAACAGACGCTTCGCTTAGACCGAATTATAAGGTTTTGGTTGGGAGTTATTTCAGTAAACAATCTTCAAGTGGAGATTTGTCTAGAGTCCGTTCTTATTTTCCAGAAGCCATTTCTGTACAGTACAGAGTTTTCTGTGTGGAAGCAAAATAATTTTAACCAAATTTGATAGAAACAAAAAAACTCAGAGCTAATCTGAGTTTTTTATTTTAATTTTTTACCAAAAGTCTGAAACCTTCCCCGTGTACGTTGATGATTTCTAAACCATCATCATCTTTGAGGAGTTTTCTCAATTTAGCGATATAAACGTCCATGCTTCTTGCGGTGAAATAGTTCTCTTTTTTCCAGATTTTTCTTAAAGCTAAATCTCTTGGCATAAAATCATTTCGGTGCAAACAAAGAAGTTTAAGCAACTCATTCTCTTTAGGCGAAAGTTTGTACTCATTGTCATGAACTCTCAATTGTCTTAAAACAGAATCAAAGAAAATATTAGAAATTTTGAATTGTTCTTGTTCTTCGTCTTCCACAACGGCACTTCTTTGTAAAATGGCTTTTATTTTATACAGAAGCAGCTCAGTGTCAAAAGGTTTGGTGATGTAATCGTCTGCGCCGATTTGGTAGCCTTTTAAAACGTCTTCACGCTGGTTTCTAGCTGTTAAAAATATAATTGGAGTATTTTTATCTATTTTTCTAACGTCTTCGGCTAACGAAAAACCGTCTTTTTTAGGCATCATGACATCAAAAATACAAATGTCAAATTCCTTTTCGGTGAATTCTTTTAAGCCTAATTCTCCGTCTGTGGCAAGGGTAACATCAAAGTTGTTAATCATTAAATAGTCTTTTAGCACAGCTCCAAAACTCTGATCGTCTTCTACTAATAATATTCTATTGCTCATAATATTTGGTGTTTATTATTTTTTAATAATTATTTTTTTGTTGAAAAATTACATCGGGATTTTTATGGTAAATGTGCTTCCTTTGTCTTTTTCGGAATCTACTATAATTTGGCCATTGTGTAATTCTATAATTTTTTTTACGTAAGAAAGTCCAAGGCCTTGTCCTTTTACGTTGTGTATATTTCCGGTTTCTTCTCGGAAGAATTTCTCGAAAATTTTGGTTTTATTTTGTTGTTCCATGCCCATTCCTTTGTCGGAAATTTCAATCACATAATAGTTTCCTTCGTTTCGGGTAGAAATCTTTATTTCTGGAGTGTTTGGCGAGTATTTATTGGCGTTATCAAGCAAATTAATCAAAGCGTTAGAAAGGTGGAATTCATCTACCTTTACATGATAATGTTCTGCCTTAAATTCTTCGGTTAATACCCCTTTTCTTTCTTCAACAATTAGTCTGAAAGATTTGGAAACATCTTTTATAAGTTCTCTAACGTTGGTTTCTTTTAGGAAAAGTTTTACCTCGTTTCTTTCTAATTTAGACATGTTGAGAACGTTTTCCACTTGTTTTTTCATCCTCAAATTCTCTTGTTTTATGAGGTGCGAATAATATTTTACCTTTTCTGGATTGGTTGATATTTTATCGTTAGAAAGAGCATCTGTAGCAACAGAAATGGTTGCAAGAGGAGTCTTAAACTCATGAGACATGTTGTTGATGAAATCTGTTTTAACCTCAGAGATTTTTTTCTGTTTCATCATGTAATTGATGGAGATAATGTAAATCCCCAGAATGGTTAATAAAGACATAAAAGTACCTAAAAGCATAGGTAAATTGTTCTTTACTAAAGATGCGTCTTTTCTTGGGAAAACCAAAGATAAAGTGTAAAGCGTTTTGTCTTCTTTGTCCGTAAAAAGAGTAATGTTATAATTTTTTTTGTCTTTTTGGTCGAGATAAGTATTGTTGTTGATGGATGTTAGCTTGTTATTTTTATCTAAAATTCCGTAGCCAAATTTAGAGTCAATTCCATTTTCTTTAAGTTCTGCGGTAAGCACAGAATCTAAAATTTTAGTATTAATTCTTTGTTTGATGGGGAGGTTTGTTGCATTAAACTTCACAAATTCTGTAAGAGAAAATTGTCCGTTGCTAATATCTTGGCTCTGAACCGATGAAATAATCTGTGGTGTAGAAGGATTTTTCTTAAACGTGTAAATTCCTTCATCTTGATATAATTTTATTTTGGTAAGGCTATCTCCTTTTTTAGAAATAGGGATATTTTGCTTTTCGATGATGGTTTTCCCAAAAGAAACTGTGGTTTTAGAAAGAGAATCTTGTACTTGTTGTATTTGGTAAAGCGTTGGTTTTTTAGCGTTATCAGTAATACTTTGATCGAAATTTTTGAACTTATCGTAGTATTTATTAACCTCAATTTCACTAATTTTTTTACTTGAATTTTCGAGTGCGGTGTAAACTTTATTAGAGAACTCTTGGTCTAATGCAGAGTAATATTCTTTAAGCCAATAAAACTGCAATGAAACGAAAACAACAAGTGAAATCGTCATGAAAACAGAGATTATTGGGATAAATTTATTGTTCATTTTCGCTAAAAAATTTTGTTAAAATTAGAAATTTAACACAAATTAAACAAAAAAATCACAAATTGATTATATGATATTTCTTAAAAACGAAAATTTTAACAAATTATTGTGAATGATTTTTCAAAATTCATTTTTTCATTAAGAATTCTCTAACAATTTTTCATCAATAAAATATTGGATAATGGCTTTTTTCATCAGCAGTTGTTGCTCATTAGGTTTTAGTTCTGGTAATTCTT
The DNA here is from genome assembly GCA_041909215.1 of Cloacibacterium sp. GTDB lineage: Bacteria > Bacteroidota > Bacteroidia > Flavobacteriales > Weeksellaceae > Cloacibacterium. Next base: position 8,165 of record JAYRDY010000060.1, read on the forward strand.
CTAATTGCTTGTACATTGGCCAACCGTCATCATCATAATCTTCAAATTCATAAAACCCGAAAGGTTCTAGCAATCTGCAAACCGCAATATGGATAAGATTTACCTTGTCATCTTTAGAATATTTTTGCAATCCGCTTCCTAATTCTTGGATTCCTATCAAAAACAAGAGCGTTTCAATAGGCGGATTTTTTTCCGTTTGAAAATTTTCTACAAAAAATTCTTCAACTTTTTTCCAAACTTCTATTTCATTAATTTCTTCCATTGTTCTCTAATTTTAATAAAAATGCATATTCCAGAGCGTCTTCTTTCAAACTTTCAAATCTTCCAGATGCGCCACCATGACCAGATTTCATATCAGTTTTGAAAATCAAAATATTATTATCTGTTTTCAAATCTCGCAATTTTGCCGTCCATTTTGCAGGTTCCCAATATTGCACTTGGCTATCATGAAAACCAGTGGTGATTAATGTATTCGGGTAATTTTTTGCTTCTATATTATCGTAAGGAGAATAAGAAAGCATATAATCGTAATATTTCTTCTTTTTCGGATTTCCCCACTCATCAAATTCGCCCGTTGTGAGAGGAATCGTTTCGTCCAACATAGTAGTGACCACATCCACAAAAGGCACTTGCGCAACAATCCCGTTGAAAATTTCAGGTTCGTAGTTCATAACGGCTCCCATTAATAGCCCACCAGCTGAACCGCCCATTGCATAAAGATGTTTCGGAGAAGTGTAATTTTCAGAAATGAGGAATTTTGCAGCATCAATAAAGTCGAAGAACGTGTTTTTCTTTTTCAGCATTTTGCCATTATCATACCATTCTCTTCCTAAATATTCGCCACCACGAACGTGGGCAATCGCAAAAATGAAACCTCGATCTAAAATAGATAATCTTACATTAGAAAAACTAGCATCAATCGTGTGTCCGTAACTTCCGTAGCCATAGAGTAATAACGGAGTTGCAACGGACTTAGGAGTGTTTTTGTGATACACCAAAGAGATTGGAATTCTTGCTTTTCCGTCTCTGGAATTGGCCCAAATTCTCTCTGAAATATAATTTTTAGCATCAAAAGTTCCGCCCAAAACTTCTTGTTGTTTCAAGAGTTTGGTTTCGTGCGTTTTCATGTTGTATTCGTAGGTAGAACTTGGCGTGGTGAGCGAAGTGTAACCGTAACGCAAAACTTCTGTGTCAAAATCTAAATTCAGCCCTACATAAGCGGTGTAAGTTGGTTCATCAAAAGGTAAATAATGAGATTTTCCCGTTGCATTGTCTATAATTTTCAGTTGAAGTAAACCTTCGGTTCTTTCTTCAATCACGAAATAATCGTTGAAGATTTCAAAACCTTCCAGTAAAGTTTCCTTTTTATGCGGAATTACTTCTTTCCAATTTTCTTTGGAAGGATTATCCACCGAAGTTTTCATGATTTTGAAGTTGGTAGCATCGCCTTCATTGGTGATGATGTAAAAATCATTCTGATAATGTTCTACCGCGTATTCTAAATCGTCTTCACGTTTTTGGATGACTTGCCATTCTGCGAAAACATCATCAGCAGGAATAAACCAATGTTCATCTGAAATGCTGGAAGAACTCGCAATAAAAATATATTCTAAAGATTTTGATTTGTAAACGGTTACATCAAAAGTTTCATCTTCTTCATGGAAGACCAAAACGTCTTCTTCTTGAGCGGTGCCAATTTTATGTCTGTAAATTTGGAAAGCACGCAGGGTTTCATCTTTTTTGATGTAGAAAAAATGCTCGTTATCTGCTGCCCAAACGGTTTTGCCAGTAGTGTTTTCTATTTTATCGGTGAGGAACTCTCCCGTTTCTAAATTTTTGAGCAAAATGGTGTAAATTCTTCTTCCGATAACGTCTTCCGAAAACGCAGCCAATTGATTGTTCACCGAAACAGAGAAGCTTCCTACATCGTAAAAATCTTTGCCAGCAGCCATTTCATTAACATCTAGCATGAGTTCTGCTTTGTTTTCTAGACTTTTAAAATGTCTATAAAAAAGTGGATATTCTTTCCCTTTTTGATATTTCACCACATACCAATATTCATTGAAAAAGTAGGGTAAACTCTCGTCATCTTCTTTGTAACGAGCTTTCATCTCTTGGTAAAGTTGCTCTTGCAGTTCTTCTGTATCTATCATCACGAAGTCGCAATAGGCATTTTCTTCTTCTAAATATTGTACAACTTCGGGGTTTTCTCTTTCATTGAGCCAGAAATATGGGTCGTTTCTTTGGTGACCGTGGATTTCTAGTGTTTTATCTATTTTTTTTGCTTTGGGAGCGTTCATTTTATATCAATAATAAGTAATGAGCAATAAGTTATTTTTAGGATTTGCAAATATAGGCTTTCTACAAAAGAAAAAAATCACCAAATAAATTGATGATTTTTATATTTCTTATATTTAAATAAAATTATTTTTGATTGGCTCTGATGTATTTTTCAATCGCCATCGTCATAGAAGGTGTTTCTTTGGTTGGTGCCATCACATCAATCTTTAAATCAGCTTCTTCTGCTGCGTTTTGCGTAGTTACTCCGAAAACTGCAATTTTTGTATCTCCTTGCTTAAAATTTGGAAAATTTTGGAAAAGAGATTTTATCCCTTGATGAGAGAAAAACACAAGCATGTCATACTCTTCAATTTTTACTTCAGAAAGATTACTTGCTACGGTTCTGTACATTACAGCTCTTGTCCAATCTATTCCTGCGTTATCTAGGATTTTTGTTGTTTCTTCAGTAACCACATCAGAACATGGAAAAAGGTATTTTTCTTCGTGGTGTTTTTTGAAAAGAGGCAATAAATCTGCCATAGATTTTTCGCCAAAAGAAATTTTTCTTTTTCTGTAAACAATGTGTTTTTGCAGATAATTAGCAATGGCTTCTGATTGGCAAATGTATCTCATGGTATCAGGCACTGCAAAACGCATTTCTTCAGCCAGTCTAAAATAATGGTCAATGGCGTTTTTGCTGGTAAAAATAATACCAGTGTAGTGAGACAAATCGATTTTTTGCGTTCTTAATTCTTTTGCATCTACCCCTTCTACATGGATAAAAGGTTTAAAATCGATTTTAATTTTTTCTTTTTTGGCGATTTCCAGATAAGGAGAAGATTCTCCTTGTGGAGCGGGTTGAGAAACCAAAATAGACTTTATTTTCATTCTTATCTTATTGTGTGTATTTTTAAAAAAACCAAAATTTCCACATCACTAAAGCAGGTAAAATTTGGAGTGTGCAAATATACAAAAATTTATAATACCATTCTCCAGGCAAAATTC